>CANCUC010000023.1 GCA_947381255.1 Actinomycetota bacterium | reverse complement strand
GATACACCTGGTGATCTAGAGGCACACAGCGCCAACTAATTAGCTAGTCGATAACTTTTGCCGGTGGTCTCAATGAGGCCATCGGCAATAAGTGTTTTAAGGGCCTTTTCGATCTGGGAATCATCGCTCCACAAACTCTTTAACTTCATCGCGCTAAGTTTTTCATTCTCGCGAAGGGCTTGAACAATGGTGCCGCGACATTGGCGGTCGGTACCGAGCCAATCCTGACTCTTTCGAATTAACTCTGACTTTGGATAACCAGATTTGCGCCATGCACACTGTCGCTTTAATGGGCAGAGCTCACATGATGGATTCTTAGAGGTGCAAATAAGGGCGCCAAACTCCATCGTTGCCGCTGCCCACTTCGCCCCATCTTCTGGAATTAATTCTGAGCGCAGCGCTCGTTCGATATTGGAGGGCGATGAGGTGGGATATTCAACGCCATCAACAGATCGAGCAAAGAACCTACGAATATTTACATCGAGGACCAGGGTTGATTGTGCAAAGGCGAAGGCTGCGATGGCCGCCGCTGTGTACTCACCGACTCCAGGTAGTGAGCGGAGTTGATCTACATCTTGTGGAACTTCGTTATGAAAATCATTGACAATGATTTTCGCCGACTCGTGTAACCGGATAGCTCGGCGCGGATATCCCAGGCGACCCCAGGCAGAGATGACCTCAGATTTCCTTGCTTGAGATAGCTCTAGGGGGGTGGACCAACGTTCCATCCACTGTTGCCAGATTGGAAGCACGCGATTAACTGGAGTCTGTTGCAACATGAACTCGCTCACCATGACGCCCCACGGAGTGGTGTTGCGCCAAGGCAAATCGCGTTTATTCTCATCAAACCAATCAAGGAGAACTTGCTGGTTCACTAGTTAATTTTGACCTTAGCAATCGCTTGTTCTATCCGAGAAACTTCAAGAATTTCGATTCCTGGAATCTTTAACTCCGAACCAACTGGAACCATGGCGCGTTTAAAACCTAATCGAGCCGCTTCTGCAATGCGCTGCTGGACTCCGGTTACTTTGCGAATTTCGCCAGCTAAGCCAACTTCACCAACAGCGACCAGGTCAGCAGGGAGGGCTAGACCCTTAGCCGCAGAGGCGACAGCCAAGGCGACAGCCAAATCTGCGGCAGGCTCTGAGATCTTCATGCCGCCAACTGTTGCAACGTAGACATCGCGCCCGGATAGGCGAATTCCTGCGCGAAGATCAAGTACAGCCAAGGTCATCGCTGTGCGCGGATTATCGAGTCCAGATGTAACCCGACGGGCATTTCCGAAATCGCGACCCTCAGCGACTGGAACTCCTACTAGAGCTTGAATTTCAGCGAGGAGAGGCCTACGTCCTTCGAGTGCAACTGTGACGCAGGTGCCCGGCACCGGTTCGGTATGACGCGTTGTAAATAATCCTGTCGGATCGGTAACGCCAACAATTCCGACCTCCGACATATCAAAACATCCGACCTCGTCGGCAGCGCCAAAGCGATTCTTGGTGGCACGAATTAAGCGGAGTCTAGAATGGCGCTCACCTTCAAAATTAAGTACAACATCAACGAGATGCTCCAAGATTCTTGGACCTGCGATAGAGCCATCCTTCGTCACATGGCCAACCAAGATCAAAGTTATGTTTCTTTCCTTTGCAATACGAATGAGCGCCGCTGCAACTTCGCGAACTTGAGTAACGCCACCGGGAGCACCTTCGACTGCGCTACTTGCGATAGTTTGAATTGAGTCGATTACAAGCAACTCTGGATTTACAGAGTCAAGATGTGCAATGACGGCGCTGAGATCGTTTTCGGCAGCCAACCACAGTTGCGGATCAATAGCTTTAAGGCGATCGGCACGAAGACGGACCTGGGATGCAGATTCCTCGCCACTTACATAAAGCGCTTTCATCTTGGCGCGCGCCGACTCTGCAGCGACTGAGAGGAGCAACGTTGATTTTCCAACGCCAGGTTCGCCTGTCAAAAGAATCGCGGCACCGGGAATAAGGCCGCCACCAAGAACTCGATCCAACTCGGGAACTCCGCTGGTGCGAGATCGCGCAGTTTCTACGCTGATATCCCCAATTGGTTTTGCCGCGGCAGAGACTGATCCCGCAACTAGTGAAAGCTTTTTAGGAGCTGCAATCTCTTCCACGCTGCCCCAGGCTTGGCATTCTCCACAGCGACCAACCCATTTGGTCGAAGTCCAACCACATTCGCTACAGCGAAATGGATCTTTTGCGGGGGCTTTAGCCATTTACTTACTTCTGTGCGCCTAGGGTAGCTGGGTGAATTATGAAGAGTGGAAGTTCGCGCTTCTTCTTATCTTTTGCTAACTCTGCAATAGCTTCCATCCGAGCATCACAAAACTTCTTCAACTCGTCGTAAGCAGGTTGTCCCATGAGAGCGATTAATTCATGGCTGTTGGAGATGTAAACGGGTTCGCGACCACCATGTGCATCAGTATTCGCTGTGCAATACCAGGCAAATTCTGCTCCGCCATCGCCCCAAGCGAGTCGTTCATATTCACCGATGACCGTCACTGAAATTTCTCGCTCGCCAAATTCCCGAGTCTCAAATGATCTACGGATTGGCAACTGCCAACAAACATCAGGTTTGGTCTCGACGAAGTGCACGCCCTCTTTTTGAGCGAGGTGGTGTAAAACGCAGCCAAAGCTTCCAGTAAAACCTGGAGCTTCATATCCCTTGCGATTGAGGAAGATGCAAGAGTCTTCTACCTTGCGAGTTTTGCGGTCGTTATCTAATCCGACTTCACTAATGCGCAGTAGACCTTTAGATTTCTTAGGTTGCGCCTCGTTGTAAAACTGCCACATCTCAGGGGTCAATCGTTCTGCAACTTTTAACGTCCGTGCCTCGTCATCGGCGTCAGAGTAATAAGCGCCATCGGAGCAGCAACCCGCATCTGGCTTATCTGCATCAATTCCGCAGCAACCATCACCGTAGATGCACTGCCAATATGAGGTGAGCCAGGTGAGGTCGCAACGGAAGAGTTCCTCCGGTTTTGCCGGATCGGCAAACTCAACAAAGTCTCGGGCAAATCCTTCTTTAACTTCTGGCATAGTGCGAGAGCCTACTAGGCTAAGTCCTAGACGAATGATTGAGGTTGAGATGATTGAGATTGGTAGTGCCAAGGTTGGGTTTATTGGTGTGGGCAATATGGGAGAGGCCCTGCTCGTGGCTCTCATCAAGGCCGGCGCCGACACATCCAAGATCTCATTTGCCGTCCGCCGCCCAGAGCGGAGAGCAGAGCTTGTAGCTAGATATGGCATAACTCCTGCGAGCATCGAAGAGCTAGCAGCAACAAGTGAAGTCCTGATGATTATCGTGAAGCCCCAGGATGTGGCGCCAATCCTGAGCCAGGTTGCACCACTGCTAAATCCAGAAGCGCTGGCTATTTCATTCTTAGCGGGTAAGAAGATCGCAACCTTTGAAGAAGCTCTGGGTCAGGTAGCTGTCGCTCGCGTTATGCCAAACACCCCAACTCTTCTGGGAGTGGGCATGTCCATCCTCTCGATAAATGAGAAGGTTCGCGCGGATCAGAGGGAGTTTGTAACGAGTTTTCTGCGGGCTGCTGGTAAGAGTGTTGAGGTGGATGAAGAGCTCCAAGATGCAGCGACCGCCACAAGTGGCTCTGGCCCCGCTTACTTTTTCGCCTTTGTTGAGGCAATGGTTGCAGGTGCGGTTGCTATGGGAATCTCAGAGGAGATGGCAACAACATTAGTAGTGCAGACCATCGTAGGCGCCGCGAAGATGTTAGATGAGAGCGGAAAGAGCGCCACCGTTCTTCGTGAAAATGTAACAAGCCCTAAAGGGGTCACCTTTGAAGGGTTGAAAGTATTTGGCGAAGGTGATCTTCCAGGACTTGTTGCTAAGGCGATGAAAGCCGCGGCCGATCGCTCGAAAGATATGGCGTGAAAAAAAGTACCTTGATTTTCGGAGTTCTTACATTACTTCTTTCTACTCCAGTCGCAGAAGCCAAGGCACCGATTGCAATTGCATCTCTGGCCCCAACGCTCTCTATAAATTTCACTGGCGGGGATCAAGTAAGTGCAATGGCGCAGGGAGCGGGAGCGATCTATCTAGCCGGAACTTTGGAGAGTGCAACAACTTCATTAGTAACATCCCAGCCGCTAGGGGCTAGTGATGGATTCCTAGTGGCGCTCTCTCCAAGTGGATCACACCTCTGGGATTTGAGAATTGGCGGGAGCGGGGATGATGTAGCCACCGCAATATATATCGATTTAATTGGAAATATTTGGGTGGCAGGAGCTTCCGCTGTGAGCGCCAACAGTCCTGCTCCTGGATTGAATCGACTTACTGTTTGGGAGATAAGTTCAACGGGAACGCTAATTAATACTTACTTCAGAGATCTTCCGGAAGTAGATGTCCCACTCTCAATAGTGGCAAAAGGCGCCAACTTTCTTATTCAGGGCATCACAAGTAAATCTGGTCAGGCGAGCTTCGCCGCCACTTTAAATCCCGCAGCGAAGATTGGTCCACTTAATTACAGTTCAACCAAGCTCGCGAGCGCACCGCTGCTGAAGAGTGCAACGAGCGTTCTCTACACCTGGCAGAGTTATGTGACAACCGGCGCGATAAAAGGAGTCACGGGAATTCCATTGCATAAAAAGACGACAGTCTTAGCGAGATTTGGAATTAAAGATAAAGCCTTGAAAGTCATTAACTCTGTTACCGGCTCTCCGGTTGCTCTGCAATATCAAAGTGGAACTGGAATTGTCTTGCTGACGCAAGGTAGTGGTTACTTCCTCACAATAATTCACACTAAGTAATTTAAATTGCCTTAAAGAGTTGGAGCTTTCCACCGACTCCGACAAGTGCATATCGAATTTTATTGATGGTCACCCAAGAGGCTCCAAAGGAGGTTGAAAGATCTGAAGTGGTTACAAGTGAGACCGTTTGATCGGCATTGTTAATGGCACATAAACGATTCTGACAATTAAATAGCGTATGTGCCCCATCGGTCGTGAGTGGTGCACTCGGAGTCCCATAAATATCGGTACTAGCAGAGATGACTGCGCCAGTATCTGTAATATCCATGTAACGGAGTTGATTTGGATTTGGAATTGAAGTTCCACTTGCTGCCATCCAAACTCCGCTTACAACCTTTCCATTGAGAGAGAGCGCGACGTCATAGCCAGCGACAGCAACTTCTCCACCATAGGTATCTAGTGCGCTGTACTTCCAATCCTCCGGATAAGCGCTGGCTCGAGTGGCAAGGCGAACCTCGCCTTGAAGCGCCTGCTTCTGTTGATTTACCTGAAGTACTGAGTCGTATAGAAGATAGACCGAACGGCCAATGTTCATCGCCTTGAGGTGGAATCCCACATCTCCGGTCGTTCTTCCATTTGTGGTTCTGTCTCCATCGACAACTTGATAGGACCAAGAACCAACTGTTGAACCAAGCTGAACCGCGGCGAGGATGATTCCCTCGCTCTGATCGCGATAGAAGATCTGAATTCCATCAGGTGTATCCACGCAGGCATTTGCCCCGCTCACATCACTTGCGGTCTTTATCCGATTGATATCGGAGTATTTAACAATGGCATTTCCATCACCATCGACCGTGTTGTATCTCCAGCGCTTGCCGTCATAACCGGCGTATCGCAATTGTCTGCTTGTGAGGTCAGCGTAGACAACATCTAACCTTTGATTCTTTCCCGCGGCAGAGGTGCAGACTGAGATATTGCCTGAGACGTTATAGGTCGTTCGCCCTCCGACGCTCGAATTTCCATCAACGATGCTCTTCACCCAGATTTTGCCGTTCCAGCTTGCAAGTCGGAGTTGTCCGCTCTTGCTATCTGAGTAGAGGACCGTTGGTACACCCCTAAAAGTGGTTGTTGCTAAGTATTTGGCATCAGAGCCCGAGTCGAGAACGGTTGCCTTCCACGGCGCCTGTGGGAAGATCGCATTGCTGCTCTGGGTAGGTGAAGTTCCAAGTTGATTGCTTGCAGTTACCGAGAATGAGTAATGCGAGCCATTTTTTAAACCCAGAATCTTCACTGGACTCGAAGTTGTTTGAACCTCGACCCCTGTCTCATTGACCTTTACAGAATAGGAGGTAACTTGAGAGGTGCGGGCGTTATCTGGCGGATCAAAACTGACAATGGCAGAGCGATCTCCAACGATCGCAAAGACATTGCGGGGGGCGTTAGGTATACCGACTGGAATTCCAGCTGGTGGCTTTAAACGCATGTCGGCGAGCATTGCGGTGACCAGAGCCCCAGGCGTGTGGAAGACCCCACCACCTGGCCAAGCGGGAGTCATTAACGCATTAGCTCCGCTATTTTGATATGTGTTCTCATCAAGATGGCTTACAGATGATCCCGCTTCATAAGGCGTCGGAGTGTAAAGAACCGGCTTAATTCCATTGTTCGCCGCGATGCCACCTTTGCCAGACCAGACGAGAGTACTTTGGAAGGCTCTTCCAAGTGCAACTGATGGTGATGCAATATCCATGAGTCGACCACCATCTGGGGTCTGCGCATACGCATCGAATGGGGTGGGCTTATCGATGCTTCCATAACCGGAGAAGCGATCGTAAGAATCATTTGATAGGAATCCCAAACCATGTGCGACCTCATGCAAAATGATTGATTCAAGATCGTAGAGGTTACTTGGGCAATTTCCATCGGTTCCTAGATAGAAAGCATTGGCCATCGTGGAGTTGATGTTGATTGATATCTCAGGGCTGGCAGGATCTAAATCTTTTCCAGAGATCGCATTTGCCATCGCTGAGGCATACCAGAGCGTGGAGTCAGGGGATGATGGAAAGTTATGGAAGAAACTCACTGGAGAGGCTGAAGCCAAAATTCCAGATGTTCCTTCAGGTACAAAATTTGCCACCACATTAACGGGGATTGAAGAGTTCCAGTTATCCGACCAGACATCGATCGCTGCTTGCACCGCCAACTGTTCAGCCACGGGAACGTTGACGTAATTCACTTTAAAAGTTGAGAGGGTGCCGACCTTCTTGCCTGGAGGAGTTGCAGCCGAAGAGGTGACCTTGGTTGACCCACTTGTTGTTCCCGAGGCCTTGTACAGATTCTCCCAAGGGGCAGGAACTTTATCGACGGTCAAGGCGTGAACGGGGGAAATCCCGCTCAGTAATGAAAGGGAGAGGGCAGCGAGAACTACTTTTACCGGGAGGCGGGCTCGCATAGTAAAAAATCTTAGTCCTCTGAGAGGATAGGCACCATGCGCCAAGTTCAGATCTACTCTCGACGCGGATGTCACCTGTGCGATGATGCCTTAAGAACCTTAGAAAACCTGCAGAAAGAACTGGGTTTTGAGATTCAAGAGATTTATATCGATGGGGATAGCGAATTAGAGTACAAATATGGCGAACAGGTTCCCGTCATCCATATCGAGAACCAGCCACATGATTTTTTCACGGTCAATCCAAATCGCTTTCGAAAATCTTTCACCGAAAGTGCTTAGCTAACTTAGATTTGTAGATCAATTATCTTTCGAGAGAACCTCGTCGGCATCGATGATGCGATAGGCATAACCCTGTTCAGCAAGAAAACGTTGGCGGTTCTGTGCGAAATCTTGATCGACAGTGTCTCGTGCTACGAGTGAGTAAAACCTGGCACCTCGGCCATCGGCCTTTGGTCGCAAGATTCGCCCTAAACGTTGCGCCTCTTCTTGTCGAGATCCAAAGGTTCCCGAGACTTGAATTGCAATCGTGGCATCTGGAAGATCGATTGAGAAGTTAGCGACTTTCGAAACGACCAAACACTTAATCTCGCCAGCGCGATAAAGGTTAAATAATCTCTCGCGCTCTTTAACGGGAGTGTCACCCTTGATAACTGGAACACCTAACTCTTCGCCGAGTGCATCAAGTTGATCGAGGTACTGGCCGATAACAAGGACTTGCTCATCTGCATGGGCTCTGGCTAAAGCGACAGCTACTTTGCGTTTTGTAAGAGTGGTTGAGCAGAAGCGGTAACGATCTTCTTGTTCGGCTGTTGCGTAGTTAAGGCGTTCCTCTTCAGTTAATGTGATTCGAACTTCAACGCAATCAGCGGGGGCGATATACCCTTGAGATTCAATCTCTTTCCAAGGTACATCAAAGCGCTTCGGTCCAATGAGCGAGAAGACCTCGCCCTCCATTCCATCTTCTCGTACCAGCGTCGCAGTTAATCCCAAGCGACGGCGAGATTGGATATCAGCGGTAAATCTAAAGATCGGTGCGGGAAGCAGATGCACCTCATCGTAAATGATGAGTCCCCAGTCAATGGCATCAAAGAGATCTAAATGCGAGTAAACACCATTGCGTCGCATTGTCATGACCTGATAGGTGGCGATTGTTACCGGGCGAATCTCTTTCTTCGCTCCTGAGTACTCGCCAATATCATCTTCATTGAGCGTGGTGCGGCGAAGTAATTCATCACGCCACTGCCTCGCTGCAACTGTGTTGGTTACGAGAATGAGAGTTGTCGCCTTTGCGTGGGCCATCGCAGCTGCTCCAACGATCGTCTTACCTGCACCGCAGGGAAGAACAACTACACCTGAACCACCATGCCAGAAACCTTCAGCCGCCATCGCTTGGTATTTGCGAATCGACCAACCCTCTTCGCGGAGCGCAATCTCGTGATGCTCTCCATCAACGTATCCAGCGAAGTCTTCAGCTGGCCACCCCAACTTTAAGAGCGCTTGTTTTAAGAATCCGCGTTGGCCGGGATGAACGATAAGAGTTTCATCATCAATTTGAAGACCGAGCATTGGAGCAATTTTCTTGCCGCGGGTCACCTCGCGAAGCACTGCAGGATCATTGGAAACCAGGGTCAATCCATGGACTGGGTGGGCTTCAAGACGTAGGCGGCCATATCGGGACATGGTCTCGGCGATATCTACGAGTAAGGCGTGAGGAACGGCAAAGCGTGAATATTCCAGCAAGGTATCGATAACTTTTTCTGCATCTAACCCCGCAGCACGGGCATTCCAAAGACCTAGCGGAGTGAGGCGGTAGGTATGAATATGCTCTGGTGATTTTTCTAGTTCGGCAAAGGAGGCGATTGCGCGCCTACATTCATCAGATTTTGGATGATCGATATCTAGCAATAATGTCTTGTCGCTTTGAACGATAAGCGGACCATCAACCATTAAATCAATTCCTTAATGAACCCAGCGATCAGAGCGATCCGAGGTTCGATTCGACTTGCAAAGATATGTTCATGAGCAGCGTGCGCGCCATATCC
>CANCUC010000022.1 GCA_947381255.1 Actinomycetota bacterium | reverse complement strand
GCGACAAATATCTCTTCGTGAAGGTCATGAGCTAGTTCTTCGCTCTCGCCAATCGCCGCACTCAATTTCTCAATGATTGATGCCGAAGATACGTGTCCATTACCAACCGCTGCGTAGAGTGATTCAATATCTGGGTAGTGCAAATCGTGCGAGAGTTCAAGCAATGCGTGGCCCGCGAGTATCTTTTGAAGCGGCAAACCAGCTTTGCGCATCTGGCGTGCGATTGACTCTTGGCCAGCTTCTATCGCTTCTTCTCGGCGTTCCTTTGAGAACCAAGCCTTGATCTTAGATCTAGCCCTAGGTGACTTTACGAAATTGATCCAATCGCGACTTGGTGCTGCATTGGGATTCTTATTCGTCACTACATCGACAACATCACCGTTCGCCAACGAAGACTCAAGCGGCACTAACTTCCCATTAACCTTTGCACCAACGCAGCGATAACCAACCTCTGTATGCACTGCGAAGGCAAAATCAACGGGGGTCGATCCAGCCGGAAGTGCAATCACTGAACCTTTTGGAGTAAATACGAAGACTTCTGGTGTCTGCAGGTCGTAGCGAAGAGTGTCGAGGAACTCCCCCACATCTTCACTCTCCTGTTGCCACTCATGAAGTTGTTTGAGCCAGATAACACCCGGATCATTATCGACAGTCTTTGGACCCTTTGATTTGTACTTCCAGTGCGCTGCAATACCGAATTCAGCACGGGCGTGCATATCTGAGGTTCTAATTTGAATCTCAACAGCTTTTCCATTTGGACCGATCACGGTCGTGTGAAGCGATTGATAGAGATTAAATTTCGGCATAGCAATGTAATCCTTGAAACGACCTGGGATAGGACTCCACCTGGCGTGGATTGCACCGAGAACCGCATAGCAATCTCGAACATCATCAACAATTACTCGAACGCCTACAAGATCATAGATTTCACTGAACTCACGACCTCGCACAATCATCTTCTGAAAGACGCTGTAAAGATGCTTCTGGCGACCTTTAATCGTCGCATGAATGCCTTCTACGGCCAGATCTCTTTGGATTTGGTCGGTAACCTCAGAGGTGAATTTCTCACGAAGCGGCTGACGTTCACTCACTAGCCGTTCGATCTCTTCGTACTTCTTAGGTTCCAAAACCGCAAAAGAGAGATCTTCGAGTTCCCACTTAATTGCATTCATTCCCAAACGGTGGGCAAGAGGGGCATAAATATCTAGCGTCTCACGAGCTTTACGCGTGGCGCTTTCAGAAGATACAAATTGCCAGGTGCGCGCGTTATGCAATCTGTCAGCCAATTTGATAACTAAGACGCGGATATCTTTAGACATAGCGACGACCATTTTGCGAAGCGTTTCAGCTTCTGCGGTCGGGCCGTAGGTTAGTTTGTCGAGTTTGGTCACGCCATCAACAAGTTGCGCCACCTCATCGCCAAAATCGTGTCGCAAGGCATCGAGGGAGTAAGGCGTATCTTCAACGGTGTCATGGAGTAGTGCGGCGGTGATGGTCGCTTGATCCATGCCAAGTTCAGCGAGAATTTGCGCCACAGCCACAGGGTGGGTGATGTATGGCTCTCCCGATTTTCTGGTCTGACCCGCATGAGCTTCATTCGCCGTCGAAAAGGCGCGCTCTAATTCAGCGCTCTTGAAATCGGGAAGGGTTGAAACCAGAGTCTGGGCAAGGGGAGCTAAAAGCGTATCCATCGCTTATCTCTCCCCTCACTCCAAGTTATCTACGGCTTTTGCGCTTAGGCTGGTTACGAGGACCGCGTTCGCGGTTCTCTTTTGAGTGAGTTGAAGTAACGATATTTGAAACTTCTGCATCACCCTTGATCACAACTGCCTCACCAACACTCTGCGGACCACGTTGTGCAACGCGCTTTGCAAGTGCCTGCATTGCTGGTTCGCGTTCGCGAAGAGTTGCCAAGATTGGGGTCGCGATGAAGATGGATGAGTATGTTCCAGTTGCTAGACCGATGAAGAGAGCAAGTGAGAGATCCTTCAAGGTACCTGCGCCGAGCAGAATCGCTCCTACAAAGAGAATCGAAGCAACCGGAAGCAGTGCGATCAACGAGGTGTTGAATGAACGCACCAAGGTCTGATTGACCGCGAGATTTGCAGCCTGTGAGTAGGTGTATTTGCCGGTGCTGGTAATCGAACGTGTGTTCTCGCGAACCTTGTCGAAAACCACCACGGTGTCATAGAGCGAGTAACCCAAAATAGTTAAGAAGCCAATGACCGTTGCGGGAGTAACATCGAAACCAACCAAGGCGTAAATACCTACGGTGATGAAAATATCGTGCACCACAGCAATGATGGCCGCTTGCGCCATCTTCGGTTCGAAGGCGAGAGCAAGGTAGAGGAGAACAACCAGTAAGAATCCGATCAGTGCTTGGATTGCCTTATGGGTGATGTCCTTACCCCATGAGGGTCCGATGCTGAGTACATTAATTTCACCAATTGGGATATTGAAATCCTTGACGATGGCATTTTCAACGGCATCGTTCTCGGCATTTGTAAGTGACTTTGTTGTAATACGTATCTTGTCAGTACCGATCTTCTGAACGATCGTCTCTGAGGTGAGTCCGCTATCAGTTACAGCCTTCTGACCTAGCTCAATAGTTGAACCAGGTGCGGTAAAGGTGAACTCTGATCCGCCTTTAAATTCAATACCGAGCTTTAAGCCTTGTACCGAAAGCGCAACACCAGCGATGATGATGACGATGATAGAGAGCGCATAGAAACGACGGCGTTGACCGATGATGTTAAAGGACTTTTCGCCACGATAGAGGCGTCCACCCATTCCAGATAAACGTGACATTTAGGCGACGTCCTTTCCTGTTACAACACCCAAGCTCTTGGCCGAGAATCCTGAGAGAGGATGGCCGCTAGCGAAGAAGTGCATTCGTGAGAACAAAGTGACAAGTGGCTTAGTGAAGAAGAAGACCACAAAGAGGTCAACGAAAGTGGTTAAACCGAGCGTCGCAGCAAATCCTCGAACATCACCAACTGCGAAGAAGTAAAGCAGGGCTGCAGCGATAAGCGATACTGAGTCAGCCACGATGATGGTGCGCTTGGCGCGCGTCCAACCGGTATCTACCGCCGTGCGTAGCGACCTGCCATCTCGAACTTCATCTCGGAGACGTTCAAAGTAAACAATGAATGAGTCCGCCGTGATACCGATAGAGACAATCGCACCAGCAATACCAGCGAGTGAGAGCGAGAAGCCAATCCATTTACCTAGCAGGATAAATAGGAGGTAGGTGATTCCACCAGCAATTGTGAGGGAACCAACGCTGACGATTCCAAGTCCGCGGTAGTAGAGAATTGAATAGAGGACCACGAGGATCAAACCGAGTAAGCCAGCAAGCAAGCCATCGTGTAGTTGGTTGGCTCCGAGTGTTGGAGAAACTTGTTGCACATCTCCACGGTCAAATGCGAGAGGTAAAGCGCCGTACTTGAGTTGATCGGCAAGTGTTTGAGCATCTGCCTGCGTGAAGTTTCCGGTGATCTGAGCATTACCCGCAGTAATAGCAGATTGGATTGTTGGAGCGGTAACTACCAAACCATCGAGCACGACTGCCACTTGGTTCTGTGGAGCACCTAACTTCACTACACGAGTAGTGATGGCTCCAAACTTACTTGTACCTGAACTCTTGAAATTGAGCAGGACCATCCAACCGTTTCCGTTTGTCTGATCAAGTTGAGCTGATGCAGTGGAAATATCAGTTCCGACAACTTCAGCTGGTCCGAGAATGTACTTGTTTGTATCTGGAATCTTGTTGTGATCGGCCGAACAGGCAACGATTGCCGATCCAGGGCTATCTAGATTTCCACCCTGTCGATTTGCTGTCTTGGTGCAATCTAAGGCCGCGAATTGCGCATCAAGCGCCGCGGTAACTCCAGTCGGATAGGTGGGAGTAAGAGTTGCTGCCTTAGTTGGCGTTGGAGTTGGGGTGGCCTTTGTTCCGGGCTTTGGAATTGTCACAGTAGAAGTTGAAGTGCTCGATGTAGAAGTGGTCTTTGAGTTTCCAGCACCGACCGCTAGCACCTGACGAAAACGTAGCTCGGCGGTCTGTCCAACCTTGTCGACGATGCTCGTACCTGTCGCACCTGGAACTGAGATGACAATCTGTTGATTGTTTCCGGTTCCTTGAGCTGTTACCTGAGCTTCTGCTACACCGAAGGCATTCACACGCTGGCGGATAATCGCCACGGCTTGTGCAATCGAGGCGGATGAAACAGTTCCACCTTTAGCAACACGAGGTTGCAAGGTAACGCTGGTACCTCCACGCAGATCCAGACCCAACTTGACCTTGTCCCCCTGAATGAAGGCAAGAGCGCTGAAAGCGATCAAGATGAGGGCCAGAATGGCCAAGGTTCGTCCGGGCTTAGCCTGGGACTTAATAGATTTAGAGATGTTGGCAGACATAAGAAGTAAGTCTAGGCATCTAGAGAAGGCATGTCTAAAAATCCAAACTCACTTTGTGGCGCGGCTAGGCCTAAATGAGCCCAACCAGCAGCCGTAGCCATTCGCCCTCTAGGGGTTCTGGCTAAGAGGCCGCGACGTAACAAATATGGCTCAGCCAAGCTCTCGAGGGTCTCTGACTCCTCGCCCATGGACATAGCCAGGGTGGTGAGGCCCACCGGCCCACCTTTGAACTTATGAACCAAGGTCTCCAAAAGTGTTCTATCCAAGCGATCCAATCCGATGAGATCTACTTCGTACATAAGCAGAGCGGCTTGGGCGGCTGCAAGGTCAATCTCTCCGTTGCCATGGACTTCGGCATAGTCGCGGACTCGACGGAGAAGACGGTTAGCTACGCGAGGAGTTCCTCGAGATCTACTTCCGATTTCAGCGATGGCATCTTCGGTGATTGGAACTTGCAAAAGTTGAGCACTTCTTCGAACGATCGTGGAAAGTTCTTCATCGCCATAAAAATCAAGCTGAGCAGTAAAACCAAAACGATCGCGGAGTGGGCTTGGGAGCAAACCTGCTCTCGTTGTTGCTCCAATCAAGGTGAAATGTGGGAGTGAGAGCGGAATCGCTGTTGCGCCAGCGCCTTTACCGACAATCACATCAACCCGGAAATCCTCCATCGCCATATAGAGAAGTTCCTCAGCTGGTCTGGACATTCGATGGATCTCATCGAGGAAGAGAATCTCGCCTTCAACAAGTGAGGAGAGGATGGAAGCTAAATCCCCCGCATGCTGGATAGCAGGGCCGCTCGTAATCCGAATAGGTGCACCCATCTCAGTTGCGACGATCATTGCGAGGGTCGTTTTGCCGAGACCTGGAGGACCGGCTAGCAAGATGTGATCTGCGGGAGTATTTCGAGATCGCGCCGCAGTGAGAAGGAGATTAATTTGCGCTGCCACTCGCTTCTGACCAACGAACTCATCAAGATTCTTTGGTCGTAGAGCGAGCTCTAAGTTGCGCTCGGAGTCATCCGAGAAATCACTTGTGATTGATTCAGTCATTATTTGGTACCGCCGGAAAGGGCTGCGCGAAGCAACTCTGAGATTGGTTCATCCGCAATATTCTTATAGTCACTTGCGATGAGATCAATGCGCTCTTGACTCTCGCGAGCAGAAAACCCGAGTCCAATAAGTGCGCTGCTGAGCTGATCTCGCCAATTTCCACTCTGCGCTCTCTCGGATTGAGCAAAGCCTTTAACTTTGTCATGAAGCTCTAAGACCACGCGTTGGGCGCCCTTCTTACCAAGCCCAGGAATTCTCTCCAAAAGCTCCGCCTGTTCATTGGAAATAGCGCTCACCAATTCAGCGCTCTCATAAATCGAGAGAGCAGATTGAGCGACCTTAGGACCGATACCGGTCACGGTTTGAAGTAGCTCAAAAATCTCGCGATCAACAGCGCTTTCAAATCCATAAAGAGTTAGCGCATCTTCACGCACAACTAATACCGTGTGCAATGAAGCGCTTGTACCAACTACGAGTCCAGCTGAAACTCTCGCAGGAACATGTACAAGGAGTCCGACTCCCCCAACCTCAATAACAACTGAGCCGGCATGAACCGCTTTTACCGAACCGCTTACGGAGGCAATCATGCGCGGCTCGCAAGACGAATTCGCTCCTGCTTCAACGCACTTTGCAATTTCGAATCTCCTACACCGCGCCAGTGATGACAGATAGCAAGCGCCAGTGCATCGGTGCTATCAACTGGCTTTGGGATGGAATCGAGTCTTAAGATTTTTTGAACCATCATCGCAACTTGTTTCTTATCTGCGCGACCAGATCCTGAGACCGCGGCTTTAACTTCAGATGGGGTATGCATAACAACCGGAATTCCCGCTTTTGCAGCTAATAAAAGTGCAACGCCTGCAGCTTGACCTGTGGCCATCGCCGTTTTCACATTCAACTGCGAGAAGACACGCTCGACCGCGATCACATCGGGTTGAACTCGAATTATCCATTGAGAGATCTCGGTTTCAAGTTCAAGGAGACGCATCTCAAGTGGTGCATCAACGGTTGTTCGAATGACTCCAACGTCAACCATTGAAAGTATCTGGGAACCTTTGCCATCAACCACGCCTAAACCACAGCGGGTTAATCCCGGGTCGATTCCAAGCACTCTCATGCCTGCAAGCCTAATCTCCGAGGCTAGCCATTACCTCATCAGACACATCAAAGTTTCCATATACGTTTTGAACGTCATCAAGCTCTTCGATTGCATCAATCAGATTGAAAACCTTTGTCGCCGTCTCTGCATCGAGTGGAACTGAGAGAGATGGCAAGAATGAGGTATCTGCAGATTCATAATCAATTCCAGCTCCCTGCAAAGCAGTTCTCACCGCTACAAGATCGCTCGGTTCGGAGACAATTTCAAAAGAATCGCCGAGATCATTAACCTCTTCGCAGCCGGCATCTAGAACAACTTCAAGAATGCGATCTTCGGTTACGCCAGCGACCTTGTTGACCAGCACAACGCCTTTGCGATTAAACATGTAGGAAACAGAGCCTGGGTCAGCCATAGAGCCGCCGTTGCGAGTTACAGCAACGCGAACTTCCGATGCAGCGCGGTTGCGACTATCTGTCAAACATTCGATCATTAGTGCAACGCCACCGGGTGCATAGCCCTCATACATAATCGTCTGCCAGTCAGCTCCGCCAGATTCCAAACCACCGCCTCGCTTAACTGCGCGATCGATGTTATCGGCAGGCATCGAGTTCTTCTTCGCCTTAGCAATTGCATCAAAGAGAGTTGGGTTGCCATCGATATCTGGACCGCCATTTCGTGCTGCGATTTCGATAGCTTTAATTAATTTTGCAAAGTTCTTAGCGCGACGAGAGTCGATAACCGCCTTCTTATGCTTTGTCGTTGCCCACTTGGAATGGCCTGACATTTAACTCACCAACCTTGTTCTCACTTTAAAAACCCTGCGCACTGTTACGCAACGGCTGCCTTACAAATCGTTTCGATGAAATAGCGGTGCACTCGATTGTCCCCAGTAATCTCCGGGTGAAAAGAGGTAGCCAGCAAGTTTCCCTGCTGGACCGCAACAGGGTGCAATTCTCCATCAATTTCGACAGATGCCAAAACTTCCACACCGCTTCCGACCATCTCTACCCACGGAGCGCGGATGAAGATTGCCCTTATTGCTGGTGCGGTAATCCCCGTCATGTTCAGATCTGCCTCGAATGAATCAACCTGACGGCCAAAGGCGTTGCGGCGCACAGTTATATCCATGCCGCCAAAACTCTCCTGCCCTACCGCCGCCCCAGTAATCCGATCGGCCAACAAGATCATTCCGGCGCATGAACCATAGGTAGGTAAACCAGATTGGATGCGCTCCTGGATTCGATCAAAAAGGCCAAAAGTTCGGGCCAATTTGGCGATGGTCGTTGACTCTCCGCCAGGCAAAACCAAGGCATCGATCAAATTGATTTCTTCAAGGCTTTTTACGGCAATAGCCTCGACACCACATTCAGCCAGAGCAAAGAGATGTTCGCGAAAATCTCCTTGCAGCGCTAAAACTCCGACAAGCATAGAAAGGTGCGGCTATTACCAGCCGCGCTCTGCCAAACGGTGTGGAACTGGAATATCTGCAACGTTGATTCCGACCATTGCATCCCCGAGACCGCGTGAGACATCAGCGACAACCTTCGCATCGGTGTAATAAGTTACTGCCTTTACACACGCGCTAGCGCGAGCTGCAGGGTTTCCAGATTTGAAGATTCCAGAGCCAACGAAGACACCATCGGCACCGAGCTGCATCATCATCGCTGCATCTGCAGGGGTTGCAATTCCACCAGCGGTAAAGAGCACGACTGGAAGTTTTCCGGTCTGTGCAACTTCTTTAACCAATTCATAAGGAGCTTGCAATTCTTTTGCCGCAACGTACAACTCATCCTCACGCATTGAGGTGAGGCGACGAATCTCTTGAGAAATCTTGCGCATGTGAGTTGTTGCATTTGAAACATCGCCAGTTCCGGCTTCACCCTTAGAACGAATCATCGCGGCGCCTTCGTTGATACGACGAAGGGCTTCACCCAAATTAGTTGCTCCACAGACGAATGGAACGGTGAAGTTCCACTTATCGATGTGGTTCTCGTAGTCAGCGGGTGTTAAAACTTCAGATTCATCGATGTAATCCACGCCAAGGCTCTGCAGAATCTGCGCCTCTACAAAATGACCGATGCGTGCCTTGGCCATTACTGGGATTGATACAGCGGCTTGAATCTTCTCGATCATGTCTGGATCTGACATACGAGCGACGCCACCTTGCGCACGAATATCAGCAGGTACTCGCTCCAAAGCCATCACAGCTACTGCACCAGCATCTTCAGCAATCTTGGCTTGTTCAACGTTAACGACATCCATGATGACGCCGCCCTTGAGCATTTCTGCCATTCCGCGCTTGACTCGACCGGTTCCAGTTACCTTTTCGCTCTGCTCAGACATTTACAACTCCTCGAAGATCTCAACGCTTACATCCCATTGTGGGATTCCGCTTTCCTAACGATGCCCCTGGGGCAAGAGGTTTAGTCTACTTTGAAGCGGAAGGGCTTGGCGTCCCAGAAGCAGGGTAGACAAATTTAGGAGTTTGGTCGGTAAGTGCAATCCATACCTGACCTGTGTGGAAGTAGGCGGGAGAGCCATCCTTGAGAGTCCAGGTGGTGGGTTCGGTAGCGCTGGCACGATTCCAGAAGACCGGAATCTCTTGCCCATCGCGGAGTAAATATCCGGTTCCTGAACCAATGGTGTTGCTAAAAGGGGTAAAACTCCCGTTGTGATCATGATAAATCGATGGGGTGATGCTTACCTCTTGAATCACAAATGTAGGCGAACCTAGTTGCTTGCCATTTGCAGCAACATCAAGAGTG
>CANCUC010000021.1 GCA_947381255.1 Actinomycetota bacterium | reverse complement strand
GATCCAGCCAATGCTGCTAATCGCGTCACCATTGGCGATATCACTGTCCTGCAGCCTGGAGCTGCGGGCAAGACGATTCAAACAATCTTCTTAGTAAGCCCAATTCCATTGCAAACAGGAGTGATGTTCGGCGGAATACATGCAACCTGCGGAATTGGACCGACGACCGATACCGTTCCAAGTTCCACCTTTATTGCAGATCCTTCTTACACACCACCTGCATCACCAACACCAACGCCATCCCCATCAAACTCTTAGTTAGCGATTAGCACCTGGAACCCAGAGCACATCTCCTATTTCGCGATTTTCATAGCGCGCGAGAACGAAGAGCAAATCTGAAAGGCGATTGAGGTATTTCGCGGTGAGGGGATTTACTCCGCCACCAAATGAGTGAATTGCGTGCCAGGTTGCACGCTCTGCGCGACGCGTCACAGTTCGCGCAACATGGAGCAATGATGCCGCGGGTGTTCCTGATGGAAGTACAAAGGAGCGAAGTTCAGAGAGCTCAGAGTTGTAATGATCAATCTTCGCCTCAAGATAGGTAATTTGTTCTTCGGTGACTCGAAGAGGCTCAACCTTTGGCTCGTCTACGACCGGGGTTGAGAGATCTGCACCCACATCAAAGAGGTCATTTTGAATTCGGGTGAGAAGTGCCTTCACATCGTCGGTGGAGATTGCACCAAGTGAGAGAGCTACTCCGATAGCTGAGTTCGCTTCATCCACATCGGCATAAGCCTCAAGGCGCGGATCGTTCTTCGAGGTGCGGCTCATATCCCCTAACGAGGTTGTGCCATCATCACCAGTTTTTGTGTAAATACGCGTCAAATTAACCATGGGGTGAGCCTATTAGAGCAACTAGAATGAGACCACTTAAACAATGGTAACAATAAGCGTGGGGGTGATGTGTGGCGGAAAGTTCATCTGCGCTACGCATTAATGGCCCAGCTCGTTTAAGTGGCCAAGTATCGGTCACGGGAGCGAAGAATTCAGCTCTCAAGCTCATGGCGGCATCACTTCTAGCCCCAGGCAAGAACACTCTCCTCAACGTCCCCGATATTAAAGATGTAGAGATCATGGCTGATCTCCTGACTCGGATGGGCTGCACTGTCGCTTTCGACAAAGCGGTTCATACGCTAGAGATTGATGTTCCTCAAGAGCCAGCTCACAAGGCTGAGTATGAATTAGTTCGCAAGATGCGCGCTTCAATCAACGTTTTAGGACCGCTGCTCACCCGCGTTGGGATCGCCGAGATCTCACTCCCCGGTGGCGATGCGATTGGATCGCGCGGACTCGATTTTCATATTGCTGGGCTTGAAGCGTTAGGTGCGAAGGTCACCTTCGAACATGGCTACATCATCGCCTCGGCTCCTGATGGATTGGTCGGCGCGACTTTCGAACTCACCTTCCCAAGTGTTGGCGCTACAGAAAATTTAATGACCGCAGCAGTGATGGCAAAGGGCACAACCACCCTTCATAACGTCGCTCGCGAGCCAGACATCATTGACTTGGGTGAATATCTCATTGCAATGGGCGCAAAGATCGAAGGGCTCGGCTCTTCTACCCTCACAATTGAAGGCGTCGATCAATTGCATGCAGCGACGCACTCGACTCTCCCAGATCGAATTGTTACCGGTACTTGGGCATTTGCTGCTGCGATGACTCAAGGCGACATCACCATCATCGGTGGTCGCGCTGATCATTTAGAGATTCCGTTGGATAAATTAGTTGCGGCCGGAGCGGTAGTTACTACTACCCCTGATGGTTTTAGGGTTCGTATGGACCAACGCCCGATCGCAATTGATGTTGCGACGCTCCCCTACCCGGGATTCCCAACTGATCTACAGCCGATGGCGATCTCTCTCAATTCCGTTGCCACCGGAAGTGCGATTGTGACCGAGAATGTCTTTGAAGCACGATTTATGTTTGTGAATGAACTACGCAGACTTGGCGCCCAGATCACCGTAGATGGCCATCACGCCGCCATTACAGGTGTTCCATTGCTATCTGGTGCACCAGTTGCCGCGACAGATATTAGAGCGGGAGCTGGACTCGTTTTGGCAGCACTAGTTGCTGATGGAGTAACGATTGTTGAAGATGCGTTTCATATTGAACGCGGATATCCAAACTTCGCCGCCAATCTGCGCGCACTTGGCGCAGATGTGACGGTTATTTAATTATTTAGTTACTTGCTTGGCCGAGGATTGAGACTCGGTTCTTATTTACCGAGATAAATCCGCCATCCATTGTGAATTCAGTAGTTGTGCCATCTGAACCCTTAATGCTTACAACTCCTGGCACCAAGACTCCGAGAAGTGAGATGTGGTTTGCCAAGATTCCGATATCACCGTCAACTGTGCGTGCTGAGACTGAAGTTGCCTCACCCGACCAGACGCGCTTTTCGGGTGAGACGACTTCTACGGTGAGTTTTGTATCGGACATTTGTTAAGCCTTAGCCAACTCTGCTGCCTTAGCTTCGACATCTGCAAGGCCACCACACATGAAGAATGCCTGCTCTGGAACGTGATCATACTTTCCATCAGCGAGGGCTTCGAATGCTTCGATGGTCTCTGAGAGCGGAACGAATGAACCATCGATACCTGTAAAGACCTTTGCAACGAAGGTGTTCTGTGAGAGGAAGCGCTGGATACGACGTGCGCGACCTACCAAGATGCGATCTTCTTCTGAGAGTTCATCGATACCCAAGATGGCGATGATGTCTTGAAGATCCTTATAGCGCTGCAAGATCTGCTTTACGCGGTTAGCAACACGGAAGTGGTGCTCACCGATGTAGCGAGGATCCAAGATGCGTGATGTTGAGTCAAGTGGATCCACAGCTGGGTAGATACCAAGCTCTGAGATCGGACGAGACAACACTGTTGTTGCATCAAGGTGGGCGAATGTTGTGTGTGGCGCTGGGTCGGTGATGTCATCGGCAGGAACGTAAATTGCCTGCATAGATGTAATCGAGTGACCACGAGTAGATGTAATGCGCTCCTGCAATTGACCCATTTCATCTGCAAGTGTTGGCTGGTAACCAACGGCAGATGGCATACGGCCGAGAAGTGTTGATACCTCAGAACCCGCTTGGGTAAAGCGGAAGATGTTGTCGATGAAGAGCAATACATCTTGGTTCTGTACATCGCGGAAGTACTCAGCCATTGTGAGAGCTGAAAGCGCAACGCGTAAACGAGTTCCAGGTGGTTCATCCATCTGTCCGAAGACCAATGCAGTCTTATTGATAACGCCAGTCTCGGTCATCTCAAGGAAGAGATCGTTACCCTCACGAGTACGCTCACCGACACCTGCGAATACTGATACACCACCGAAGTTTTCAGCTACGCGGTAGATCATCTCTTGAATCAAAACTGTCTTACCAACACCAGCACCACCGAATAGGCCGATCTTTCCGCCCTTTACATATGGTGTGAGTAGGTCAATAACCTTGATACCGGTCTCAAACATCTCGGTCTTTGACTCGAGTTGATCGAAAGCAGGCGCTGTACGGTGGATAGGCCAACGCTCCTTGATATCCAAAGATGAAGTTGGAACATCGAGTGACTCACCGAGGGTGTTGAAAACGTGACCCTTAGTTACATCTCCGACTGGAACCATAATTGGTGAACCGGTGTCGGTGACCTCAGAACCACGAACCATTCCATCGGTAGGAGCCATGGAGATCGCACGAACGACGTTATCTCCGATGTGCTGCGCTACTTCGAGAGTCAGCTTGCGCTTCTCGCCTGAGAGAGTCACCTCAACTGTGAGGGCATTAAAGATCGCAGGCATTGCATCTGCGGGGAACTCAATGTCAACGACAGGTCCGATTACTCGGGCCACGCGACCTTGCTTTCCTGCCAACTTGGTTGTCTCTGACATCATTCGCTCCCTGCGCTAGCTGAGGCAAGCGCATCTGCGCCGCCAACAATTTCACTGATCTCTTGAGTAATTTCGGCTTGACGGGCCGCGTTCGCAAGTCGGGTGAGCGACTTGATGAGCTCATCAGCATTGTCAGTTGCTGACTTCATTGCGCGACGACGAGCTGCGTGCTCTGAGGCAGCAGATTGCAACATCGCATTGAAAACTCGGGCTTCCACATAACGAGGAAGAAGTGCGTTCAAAACACTCTCGGCACTTGATTCAAATTCATATGCAGATCCAGTGGCTTCACCTTCTGGGGTGCCAGTTGTTGCAAGCGGAAGAAGTACATCTGCCACCGGCTCTTGCAAGATCATAGATTTGAACTTGGTGTAAATAATGTGAAGTTCATCAACACCGGCAGCGTTTGCGTCGGCGAGGAAGGTCTCGATGAGGGCTGCAGAAACTTCTTGAGCCTTCTCAAAAGTTGGGTTATCTGAGAAACCTGTCCATGATGCGGTAATCGCACGATCACGGAAGCGATAGAAGTTAACCGCTTTACGACCGACAAGGTAGGCATCCACTTCAAGTCCACGCGCCTTCAAGGTAGCGATCAAAAGATCGCCCTCCTTAATTGCTGCGTTTGAGTAAGCACCAGCCATACCGCGGTCAGCGGTGATGATTAGTACTGCAGCGCGCTTTGGATTCTCGGCAACAGATGTAAGTGGGTGTGCAGTATTAGATGAGAGCGCAACAGCGCGCACAGCGTTGGTGAGTTCTGTTGAATATGGCGATGAGGCCTGAACTCTCTGCTGCGCCTTCACGATGCGAGAAGCAGAAATAAGCTCCATCGCTCGCGTAATCTTTTTAGTCGCCTTAACCGAACGCATTCGGCGGCGATAGATTCTAAGTTGGGCACCCATTTTTTACTTAGTGTCCTGCCGCAAATTCCAACTTAAAGTCATCGACGATCTTGGTAAGCGCTGCGATAGTGTCATCGGAGAGCTCACGAGTTTCAGCGATTACTTCAAATACCTGTGAGTGGCGGGTAGCGATGAACTCGAGGAGTTCTGATTCAAAGCGACGAATATCTGAGACCGCAACTGAATCCATCTTGCCAGTTGTTCCAGCCCAGATTGAAACCGCTTCGCGCTCAACTGAGTAAGGTGAGTATTGACCCTGCTTCAAGAGTTCAACCATGCGAGCACCGCGCTCGAGTTGAGCCTTTGATGCAGCATCGAGGTCAGAACCGAACGCTGCGAAAGCTTCGAGTTCGCGATACTGAGCGAGATCAAGACGCAAGCGACCAGCAACCTTCTTAACAGCCTTAGTCTGTGCAGATCCACCAACGCGCGATACCGAGATACCTACGTTGATGGCTGGACGAACACCAGCGTTAAAGAGGTCGGTCTCAAGGAAGCACTGACCATCGGTAATAGAAATAACGTTTGTAGGAATGAAGGCAGAGACGTCATTTCCCTTGGTCTCAATGATTGGAAGTCCAGTCATTGAACCGCCGCCGAGTTCATCAGAGAGCTTTGCGCAACGCTCGAGCAGACGTGAGTGTAAGTAGAAGACGTCGCCTGGGTAAGCCTCGCGACCTGGTGGACGGCGAAGCAACAAGGAGACTGAGCGATAGGCCTCTGCTTGCTTGGAGAGGTCATCAAAGATAATCAATACATGTTGTCCTGAGTACATCCAGTGCTGACCAATGGCAGAACCGGTGTAAGGAGCGAGGTACTTGAATCCAGCTGGATCAGATGCAGGAGATGCAACGATTGTTGTGTACTCCATCGCGCCAGCTTCTTCCAAAGCTCCGCGAACAGATGCGATGGTTGAACCCTTCTGGCCAATAGCAACGTAGATGCACTTAACCTGCTTCTTTGGATCGCCAGACTTCCAGTTATCGCGCTGGTTAATAATTGTGTCGATGGCAATTGCGGTCTTACCGGTCTGACGGTCACCAATGATCAATTGGCGTTGTCCACGACCAATAGCGGTCATCGCATCAATAGCTTTAATACCTGTCTGCATAGGCTCTTTAACAGGTTGGCGTTGAACAACAGATGGAGCCTGGAGTTCCAAGGCACGCATTGCTTCTGCCTTGATCTCGCCCTTTCCATCAATTGGACGACCGAGTGGGTCAACAACGCGACCGAGGAAGCCATCTCCAACTGGAACAGAGAGGATCTCGCCAGTACGGCGAACTGAAGTTCCTTCTTCAATGCCGGTGAACTCGCCGAGGATAACAACACCGATCTCGCGAATATCTAGATTCAGCGCCAATCCGAGTGTGCCATTCTCAAACTTAAGAAGCTCGTTGGTCATCGTGGAAGGCAAGCCCTCTACACGTGCGATGCCATCTCCTGCCTCAGTAACTGTTCCGACCTCATCGCGGGCTGCTGTGCCGGGGTTGTATGCCTCAACATACTTTGCCAGCGCATCGCGAATCTCTTCGGGACGGATCGTGAGTTCGGCCATCTTCTTCTCCTCTAACTAAACCCCACTTCAGACATTTGCCGAAGTGAGAAACTTAAAATTGTTAAACGGCTAGTGCTCGTCCTGCTTCTTGCAAACGGGTGCTGATAGTTCCATCGACGAGTTCATCAGCAAATCGAACAGAGACGCCACCGATTACAGATGGATCGAGTTCGAAGTTGAGGTGAACAGGTTGACCGACTTGCTCGATCATGAGGGCAGATAACTTCTCGGCCTGTGCTGCTGTCAGCGCAGAACGGGAGCGAACCAGAACGATCAAGCGATTGCGCCTGGCCGCAACTGCTTGAACGTAAACCTCTAGAACCTGATCAATTACCCGACCAGCTAAGTCGTTGACCATATAGGTCAAGAGACGAAGGGTCGAAGGAGCAACTTTGCCTGCGAGCAGTGAGTTGATGATCTCTGCTTTTCCTTCAGGTGAACCAGCGAGTGCACCAAGGATGCGACGCAAATCTTGGTTATCGCTCAACACTGATTGGAAGGAGAAGAGCTCATCTTGCACGCGATCGATAGTGCCATCGCCATTTGCGGCTGTGGCTTCTGCTTCAATCGCTAGTTGCTCGAACGCTCCAGCAAAATCAATTGATGAAGACCAGCGAAGTGAGACCGCTTCAATCAAGATATCAAGTGCGGTTTTCTTAACGCTCTTCCCAAAGAGATCGTTAACGAGAACCGCCTTTGATGCGCTGTCGCGTGAAGGATCAGTTGCTGCTCTACGCAAACCAACAGATGAGTTGAGGGCGAAGACAATAGAGAAGAGCTCAGCGGAAATCGCGGTGCAATCAGCAGGTGAGGCAGCTTTGAGCTTCTCATCTAAGACGCCACGAAGCGTGGCGAATGACTGACGACTATTTCCTCCGAGATCAATCACTTTTTGCTCTGCTCCAAATCATTGAGGAAGCGATCGACGATGCCTGATTGGCGAACTTGATCATCAAGTGCCTCTCCAACAATCTTCGATGCTAGTTCGGTTGCCAGAGTTCCAACTTCGTGACGCAGTGATGCAATCGCTTGTTGGCGCTCGGCTTCGATGGATGCGTGTGCTGCGGCAGTAATGCGTGTCGCTTCTTCCTGTGCCTTAGCTCGAAGTTCTTCGATGATATTTGCGCCTTGAACGCGCGCCTCTTCACGAATCACTTGAGCTTCACCGCGAGCGTCGGCTAACTGTGCGTTGTAGGAAGCAAGAGCTGCCTGCGCATCAAGTTGTGCCTTCTCGGCCTTAGCAATTCCACCTTCGATTGCTTCGGTACGTGCGGTGAAGGCCTTCTCGAACATTGGTACTACGCGTGAGCGAAGCACGATGTAGAGAAGGGAGAAGGCGATGAGACCAACAACTATTTCCGCGATATTCGGAACTAGTGGGTTGGCTGCTGCTGCCTCCATGTGAATTCTCATATATGTAGAGTCTTAACTCTTACTTAAGGACGAATGCGAGAACGAGACCAAAGAGCGCCAAAGCTTCAGCAAGAGCGAAGCCAAGGAATGCGATTGGTTGGAGAACGTTACGTGACTCAGGTTGACGTGCGACGCCGTTGATATAGGCGGCGAAGATCAAACCAGTCGCGATTGCGGGTCCGATTGCAGATAGGCCATAACCGACCAGGTTGAGTGTGCCGTGCATCTTTGTTGCCTTTCCATTGTTTGGGATTCACCGGACGGGAGTCCGATGAACTGTGGGAAAAATTAGTGTTCCTCTACCAACGCTCCTGCGATAAAGAGTGCTGAGAGAAGGGTGATGATGTAAGCCTGTAAGCACTGGACCATGAACTCGAAGAAGGTCATGACAATGCCAAAGCCAAAGGAGAATGGTGACAAGATCTTCATGAAGAGGTGGGTGTCATGAAGCATGTAGTTTCCGCCGCCGATAAAGACGAGCAGAAGCAAGTGACCGGCAAACATATTTGCGAACAACCGGAGCGAGAGTGTCACTGGGCGGATCAAGAAATATGTTGCAATCTCAATCGGTGTTAGCAAGATGTAAGCAAACTTTGGTACTCCTGGAAGGAATGCGATTCCTTTGAGGTACTTAACGACTCCCTGACGCTTAATTCCCACTGCATGGAAGATCACAAATGTGAAGATCGCAAGCACATACGGGAATGAGACGTGAGACATCGTCGGGAATTGAATGAGCGGAATAATTCCAAAGAGGTTATTTACAAGAACGAATACAAAGAGGGTGAAGAGGAATGGCACGTAAGCCAAGAAGCCCGCTCCAATGATCTCTTCTCCTAGATCTTTGCGAACAAAGCTATAGATAGATTCCCCAGCGAACTGAAGCTTGCTTGGAACTACTGCAGCCTTACGCGATGCGAGAATAAAGAAGAGTGAGATAACGATTACTGAGAAAAAGACGAGAACAACGGGCTTGGTCGCGTAGTCGCTATGCCCAAAAATGGATGGCAATTTGAAGTCGGTAGTACTCGGAGGGACGAATCCCGGTCCGCTGGCAAGATGGCCAGTTATATGCACTTCTCGCACTCACCTTTCGCCGACGCTGGCTGACACTGGGTATGGATTAAGACGTCTGAACCCTATTAGGAAGAGGGGAAAAACCAAAACTAAAAATCGGATAACAATGTGTGTTATTCGCGACCAAAACGGAGCCAGACCAGGTAGATCGAGGCGCCGGCGCCTAGGAGCAATCCGCCGAGGAAGAAGTAATGGTGGGTGTGGAGCCAATGATCTAGGGCAAAGCCGATGCCGCCCCAGATGAGGAGACCTGAAATCAGGTACCCCATGATCGACCAAAGGGCGCCCTCTTCGTTATTTGAAGCCATGAAGCCGTTTCTCCTTTGAAGCGGTCGGAAGGCTTAATCGCCCTTCGAAGCAGGGGGTAATGGTAACCCGATTTTCAGCTTGAAAAAGGCACGGATCTCCCCCGCGAGCCAGGCAGCAGTAATCGCGAGTGCGGCGATGGCGAAGGTTGTCCGATCCACGGTCTCTGGGGCAGTCACTCTGGAGACGATGAGCAGAAGAGCTCCCATGACCAAGACCTTGGCGAAATAGGAGAACATCGCCATGCCCATTACCGCAATGGGGTCAAGATTCTTGGAGATCGCAGAAATCAGGAGATGGATACCGAGAAAGATAATGACGGTGGCGCTCCCGATGAGTGCGCCCAAGAAGCCCGGTTTGTGGCGAACCACCGTAGAGCCGATGACGGTCACAAGAGCCACGACAGTGGAGGGAATGATCGCTCCTCGCCACATCAGATTCGTTGAATCATCACTCATGGGTAGCCATCTCTCTCACCGGTGGGTTCTTCTTGCTCTTAACAAAACTTCGTCGCATCAGGACCA
>CANCUC010000020.1 GCA_947381255.1 Actinomycetota bacterium | reverse complement strand
TAGATGCCCTCACATCTAGATAGGTGCAGATAACTCCCTGATACTGGGGAGAGTAATGAATAAACCTTAAAACGCCCTTAGAGTTTTTGCGCCATATGAGTGCTGGCGTCCTTGTTTACGCGGGGCTAGGGGCGGATGCTCGAAGCACTTGGCCCCTTCGGGACTCATAGACCTCTGAATGGGGGTACGAAAATGTTCATAAAAACTTCCCCAAAGAAAATTTTTGCTGTGTTGGCAGCGAGTTTGCTTCTCCCAATATTTATTCTTCCAACTTCATCTTTTTCGGCCGGACGAACTGCAGCATCAGTAGCAAATACTTTGCTAAACGGAAAAGGTGTACCCGCAACATCACTCGGAATTAATGGTGATTTTTATATAGATAAAACTGCAATGAATCTTTATGGCCCAAAGGCGCTAGGGAAATGGCCACTGCCAGTTTCAATGCGAGGCGCTGTTGGTCCTATGGGACCAGTTGGTGTTGACGGTAAAGCTGGCGAACGAGGAGTCGCTTCAACATCTTCTGCTGGAGTTGCAGGAAGTAAAGGTGAAACTGGTGCTATTGGCCCAGTAGGACCAACAGGTGCAGCGGGTTCTTCCGGCGCCGGAGGAGCAGGTCCTACAGGCGCTACAGGTGCGACAGGTGCAACAGGTGCAACAGGAAGTAATGGCACAAACGGAACAGCTGGAACATCAGGAACTAACGGAACTAATGGAACTCCTGGTGCCAATGGAGATAGAGGGCTACAAGGAAAAACTGGTGACACAGGTGGAATTGGGAACACTGGAAGCACCGGAAACACGGGCGCTAATGGTGATCGAGGTTTGCAAGGAGATAAAGGAGATCAGGGTATTCCGGGTGTTATCGGTGAAACCGGAACTGTTGGGGCGCAAGGTGCAACAGGGCCTTCTGAAGTGACTTGGGGAGCGATTACTTTTTCTACATTAATGCTTGCCGCACCCGTGTACGGGACATCAAGTCCTATTGGGAATTTTAAAGCGGGGAACAGTTATATGGTAGATATTTTCATTTTTGGTGAAAGTGCAAACTATGACTCGCGCTCTTTGCGAATAACTTTTTCAACGAGCCCAACGACGCAAGTTATCCATAGCCAGTACCTGGTAATTAATGGCCTCTCGGTTAGATCCTCAATGGATATTAGGAAAACTGAGAGCAGTATCTTGGTAAAAATTTTGATTAATGGATCTGAAACCACAGCCGACTTCTCAATAACTGCGACGATAGGTAGCGGAAGTGACACTTCGGATGATGCTGTTACTTTGAGTGGCAACTTCACTTCTCAACTTGTTGGGAAAGCGGTTACAAACTGAGACAAACTGGAGCGGGTGACCGGGATCGAACCGGCATGGCCAGCTTGGAAGGCTGGGGCTCTACCATTGAGCTACACCCGCATTGTGACCTGGGGGAGGGTGCCTTTCGAGAAGGGCGCCCACCTGGGGTCGTGCGTTCAGGGGTAAGGTTAGCGGTCTTGGTTAGGAGTTGTGAACTTGAACCCTTAGACTCCTCACTTACGCCGACGGGGCGTAGCGTAGTGGCTAGCGCGCCTGCTTTGGGAGCAGGAGACCGGGAGTTCGAATCTCCCCGCCCCGACCAAATATCAGACCAAACTGTCGAAAGGGCCTTCGTGAAAAGCGCCGTAGAAAAACTCAATGAGACCCGCACAAAATTAACTATCGAAGTTCCCTTTGAAGAACTAAACCCATACCTAGCTAAGGCAACTCAGGCTCTTTCAGAGAAGATGAACGTCCCTGGCTTCCGTAAGGGCAAAGTTCCAGCAGCTCTCGTTGAACAGCGCGTAGGTCGCGCCGCAATTCTTGATGAGGCAATCAATCTTTCACTCGGTGATTTTTATACCGCTGCTCGCAAAGAGAACAAGATCTCTGCGATCGGTCGTCCGCAGGTAGATATCACTGAACTCGTCGATAAGACCAGCTTCACATTCACTGTTGAAGTTGATGTTCGTCCAGATATCGCACTTCCTAATTTTTCTGAAATGACAGTAACTGTTGAAGATGTAGTTATTGCTGACTCTGAAGTTGATGAGCAAGTAGATGCACTTCGCGCTCGCTTTGGAACATTGACCACAGTTGAGAAGACGATTGAGAACGGTGACTTTGTCACAATCGATCTCGTTGCATCAGCTGGCGGACAACCACTTGAGGGTGGAACTGCGAACGATATTTCTTATGAAGTTGGCTCAAACACAATGGTTGATGGACTTGATGAAGCACTCATCGGTCTTAACACTGGTGAGAGCAAGCGTTTTGACACCACTCTCGTTGGAATGCCAGAAGGCGAACAAGGTTCAGTCGATGTGACAGTTAAGGCTGTTAAGCATCGCGAACTTCCTCCACTCGATGATTCATTTGCAAAGTTGGCTTCAGAGTTTGAGACTCTTGCTGAACTCAAGAGCGATGTGCAGGCTCGTATTGAGCGCGTGAAGCATTTGGAGCAAGGCGCTGAGGCTCGCGACCAACTTGTTGAGACCCTGGTTTCTACTCTCACAGTTCCACTTCCACAGAACTTGATCGTTGATGAAGTGAATGCACACCTTGAAGGTGAAGGTCGTTTAGAAGACGATGCTCACCGCGCTGAGGTAACTGAGCAGACAACGAAGCAGCTCACATATGAAATTATTTTGGACACTATCGTCTCGGCTGAAGATGTTTCAGTGAATGAGAACGAGTTGACCGAGTACCTCGTTCGCCAAGCACAACGCTATGGAATGAGCCCAGATCAATTCATCTCAGAGGTGACAATGAATGGCCAGGTCGCAACCATGGTCTCTGAGGTAGCCCGCGCTAAGGCGCTTGCCTCAGTCTTGGGCCGCATCAAGGTTGTCACCAAGTCGGGCAAGAGCGTTGATCTTGAGGCTCTTCGTCCACAGCCAGCGGCTCCGACCGCTGATTCTGAATAACACTTCTCTCAGAGCGAACACTCCCGCGCGCGAAAGTTGCCGAAATTGGGAAGCGATGAGCACGAAAGATTGTTACTGTCATAACAGGAGTTAATGCTGGGCTTTCAGCGTTGATGTCAGGAGGAATAGTGGATCCAATCACCGCGCGTTCAGCGGCTCAATTTGCAGGCGGGTTAGACGATCAGGTCTACCAGCGTCTGCTTCGCGAACGAATCATTTTTATGGTCGGACAGGTCGAGGACAACATGGCTAACGCCATTGCGGCTCAAATGCTCTTGCTCGCTGCCGAAGACCAAGAGAAAGACATTTACTTGTATATCAACTCACCTGGAGGTTCTGTCTCTGCAGGTATGGCGATCTACGACACCATGCAATACATCAAGAACGATGTTGCAACAGTGACGATGGGTCTTGCTGCATCCATGGGTCAATTCCTTCTCACAGCCGGAGCACCAGGAAAGCGTTACGCGCTTCCAAATGCTCGCGTCTTGATGCACCAACCTTTGGGTGGCATCGGAGGCACAGCTACAGAAATTAAGATTCAAGCCGATCAAATGAAGTTCACCAAACGCAAGATGGCTGAACTCATCGCTTTCCACTCAGGGCAGACCATCGAGAAGATCACAGCAGATTCAGATCGCGATCGTTGGTTTGATGCCGAAGAGGCCAAGGCATATGGATTAGTAGATCACGTGGTCCGCTCTGCTGGACAAGTATCTGGAAGTGGTGGAACAGCATGATGAATGAGATGAATAACGCCAACGAGATCACTGCTCGCTATGTGCTTCCAACAATCGAAGAGAAGACCTCTTACGGTTATAAGCGCCTAGATCCATATACAAAGCTCTTCGAAGAGCGCATCATCTTCGTGGGTCAAGCAATCGATGACACCGTTGCAAACGACGTCATGGCTCAGCTCTTGACTCTCGAGTCAATGGATCCAGATCGCGACATCATGATGTACATCAACTCACCTGGTGGCTCGTTCACCGCACTCACCGCGATCTATGACACGATGCAATTCGTGCGCCCAGATGTAATGACCATCTGCCTAGGACAAGCGGCGTCAGCTGCGGCTGTTCTCTTGGCTGGTGGCGCAAAGGGCAAGCGCATGGCGCTCGAAAATGCTCGCATCTTGATTCACCAACCATATTCAGAGGGTGGCGGACAAGGTTCTGATATCGAGATCCAGGCTGCTGAAATCATGCGCATGCGCTCTCTCTTGGAGAAGATGCTTGCGAAGGATTCCAAGAAGACCGTCGAAGAAGTTTCAAAGGATATTGAACGCGACAAGATTCTGACCGCAGTAGAAGCCGTTGAATACGGCATCATCGATCAGGTGCTTGCAAGCCGCAAGGCTCTCAAGCCGTAAATCAATTCTCCTATAAGCGAACAGGCTGGGTGGTAAAAACCACCCAGCCTTTTGCCTTTCCATTTACGATTTACCCATGACCACGAGAATTGGCGAAACAGGCGATCTGCTGAAGTGTTCCTTCTGCGGCAAGACCCAGAAGCAAGTTAAGAAATTGATTGCCGGTCCAGGCGTATACATCTGCGACGAGTGCATCGACCTTTGCAATGAGATCATCATTGAAGAGCTCAACGAGACAACTCAACTCGGACTGACCGAAGTTCCAAAGCCACAAGAGATTTACTCCTTCCTGGATCAATATGTAGTGGGTCAAGACCGCGCGAAGAAGTCACTTTCAGTTGCCGTGTACAACCACTACAAGCGCGTGCAATCAGATATCGGAAGCCGCGAAGATTCAGTCGAACTCGCGAAATCAAATATCTTGATCCTCGGCCCAACTGGCTGCGGCAAGACACTTCTTGCACAAACTTTGGCTCGCATGCTCAATGTTCCTTTCGCGATCGCCGATGCCACCGCTCTCACTGAAGCTGGTTATGTCGGAGAAGATGTCGAGAACATTCTGCTCAAACTCATTCAAGCAGCGGACTTCGATGTGAAGAAGGCCGAGACTGGGATCATCTACATCGACGAAATCGATAAGGTCGCTCGTAAGTCAGAGAATCCTTCAATCACTCGCGATGTATCTGGTGAAGGTGTGCAGCAAGCGCTCCTCAAGATTCTTGAAGGAACAACTGCATCAGTTCCACCACAAGGTGGACGCAAGCACCCTCATCAAGAGTTCTTGCAGATTGATACAACCAATATTCTCTTTATCGTCGGTGGTGCATTTGCTGGCCTCGAGAAGATCATCGAAGGTCGTAAGGGCAAAGCTGGTGTTGGATTCAATGCAACTCTGCAATCTCAATCCGAGATCGACAAGATTGATATCTTCGGTGAGGTCATGCCAGAAGATCTCCTTAAGTTCGGAATGATCCCTGAATTCATCGGTCGTCTTCCTATTCTTACTAGCGTCGAGAATCTCGATCGCCCAGCGTTGATGCAGATTTTGACCGAGCCAAAGAACGCACTGATCAAGCAGTACCAGCGCCTCTTTGATATCGATGGCGTCGAACTTGAATTCACCCAAGAGGCTCTTGAGGTCGTTGCTGACCTAGCCATCAAGCGCGGAACTGGCGCACGTGGTCTGCGCGCAATCATGGAAGAGACCTTGTTAGCTGTGATGTACGAAGTTCCTTCTCGCAAGGAAGTCGAACGCGTCGTGATAACCCCAGAGGTCGTTCTCAAGGAGTCTGCCCCAACCTATGTAAACCGTGGCAGTGGACCTAAGCGCTCTGCCAAGGGCGAAAAGGGCGAGAAGCGCTCTGAAGAGAAGAGCGCGTAACTTAATCTAGACTCACCTCTTATGAACGAGCGTCCGGAACTTGCTGCGAGTTTCACCCCTGCCGATATTGAGCATGTGCTCTATCAGAAGTGGGTCGAAGCCCAATACTTCAAGGCTGACGCGACATCTGATAAGCCTCCCTTCACAATCGTTATCCCGCCTCCCAACGTCACGGGCTCACTTCACATCGGCCACGCTCTTGATTTAACTCTGCAAGACATTCTGATTCGCAGCAAACGGATGAAGGGTTTTGAAACTCTCTGGTTGCCCGGAATGGACCACGCTGGAATCGCGACGCAGAATCTGGTCGAGAAGCAGCTCGCCTCTGAAGGTGTATCTCGCCACGACCTCGGCCGCGAAAAGTTTGTAGAGAAAGTCTGGGAGTGGAAGCACGAATCTGGCGGAAAGATTCTCGATCAGATGAAGCGTCTTGGCGCGAGTGTCGATTGGTCTCGCGAGAGATTCACCATGGATCCAGGTCTTTCAACAGCGGTTCGCACAATCTTCAAGCGTTTGTACGACGACGGCTTAATTTATCGCGCCGAAAGAATCATCAACTGGTGTCCTCGCTGTCTCACAGCGCTTTCTGACATTGAAGTTGAGCACTCAGATGTTGAAGGCGAATTTGTATCCGTTCGCTACGGTGATGATGATCTTCAAATAACTGTTGCAACAACTCGCCCAGAGACCATGCTTGGTGATGGCGCAGTTGCAGTTCATCCTGATGATCCACGTTATGCACACATGATCGGCAAGAAGGTCTTGCTTCCGCTCGCAAATCGTTGGATCCCAATCATTGCCGACGAACTTGTTGATCCGGATTTCGGAACTGGCGCGGTTAAGGTAACTGGCGCACATGATCCAAACGATTTCGAGATGGCATCACGCCACGGAATCGAAATGCCAATCATCATGAACATCCATGCAGTCATGGAAGGTTCTGGAACTGAATTTGATGGAATGGATCGTTTTGTAGCTCGCGTCGCAGTGGTCGAAGAACTTCGCCGACAAGGCCGCGTCGTTGCGGAGAAGCGTCCATACCTTCACTCTGTTGGACATTGCAGCCGTTGCGACACGATTGTCGAGCCACTGCTCTCTAAGCAATGGTTTGTAAAGGTTGGTCCACTTGCAAAGGCAGCTGGAGATGCAGTCCGTGATGGCCGCGTAAAGATTGAACCAAATGAATTAGCGCCACGTTACTTCGAGTGGGTTGATGGAATGCACGACTGGTGCATCTCTCGCCAACTCTGGTGGGGTCATCGCATTCCAGTTTTCTATGGTCCTAATGATGAGGTTGTTGTCTGCGGCCCTAATGAGGAGCCACCAGCTGGTTACACCCAAGATCCCGATGTTCTAGATACCTGGTTCTCATCTGGTCTCTGGCCATTCTCAACTCTAGGTTGGCCGGAAGAGACAGCCGACCTTGCAAAGTTCTACCCAACATCAGTTCTGGTCACCGGCTATGACATCTTGTTCTTCTGGGTTGCTCGCATGATGATGCTCGGGCTTTATGCCATGGATGGCGTTCAACCATTCCACACAATCGCTCTGCATGGTTTGGTTCGCGACAAGTTCGGCAAGAAGATGTCGAAGAGTCGCGGCAATGGCGTTGATCCCATTGAGTTCATGGATAAGTACGGTTCAGATGCGCTGCGCTTCACCTTGGCTCGCATGGCTAACCCAGGCTCAGATCAAGCACTGGCGGAGGAATGGATCGCAGGTTCTCGAAACTTTGCAACCAAACTCTGGAATGCAACTCGTTTTGCAACAATGAATGGCGCACACACTGAAGGCGAACTTCCATCGTTCGATTCATTAAATCTGATCGATCAATGGATCATCACTCGCCTGAATGAGACAACTGCCCAAGTAGATTCACTCCTTGAGTCATTTGAATTTGCAAAGGCCCTTGAGCTGCTTTACCACTTCGCGTGGGATGATCTCTGCGACTGGTACCTCGAACTTACCAAGTCAACATTCGCTGGAAGCGATTCCGCAAAGACGGCTCGAGTACTCGGACATGTTCTCGATCAATTGATGCGGCTACTCCACCCGGTAATGCCATTTATCACTGAAGAGATTTGGTGCAACCTCACTGGCAAAGAATCTCTCGTTGTTGCAGAGTGGCCAAAGGCTTCATCTGCACAATCCAGTGAAGCGTCACTCAAAGCTGTTGCACAAATTCAGGAAATCATCACCGAGATTCGTCGATTCCGAAATGATCAGGGCATTAAAACGTCGGCGAAGATCGTTGCAAAGTTCTCCGGACTTGGAGATCTTGAAGAGTACGAAGATGCAATTCGCTTCATCGTTCGCGCGGATCGTGCCGATGGAAATTACAGCGCAAAGATTGAGGTTGGTTCGGTTCTTGTCGAGTTTGATTTAACTGGCGCCATCGACATTAAGGCTGAGCGTGCTCGCCTGACAAAAGATCTTGCAACCGCTCAGAAGGATCTTGCGACAGCGAAGGTGAAGTTGGAGAACGAGGGCTTCATGGCCAAAGCACCACTCGAAGTCGTCACCGAGATCCGTGAACGGCTTGAGGTCACGACCGCCGATATTGAACGCATCACTGCTGCGCTTGCCGCATTGCCTGCTGAATAAATCGTCATGGCTACCCCAGAAGATTTAGAAGTTCTCGAACATATCTACCAAGCACTACTTAAGCGCTGGCCCGAGACTCGCATCGAGCCCTCACTAGATCGTATTTCAGCGCTCTGTGACGCTCTTGGTAGTCCGCAGTTGTCTTACCCAACAATTCATATCGGCGGAACAAACGGCAAGACCACAACTACCCGGATGATTGATTCACTCTTTCGTGAACTTGGATATCGCACCGGACGGTTCACTAGTCCGCATCTCGAGAGCTTCCTAGAACGCATATCCATCAATGGATTACCTATTCCTGCTGAGGGAATGATTGCCACCTATAACGATATTGCGCTCTATTTGGACCTTATCGATAGCAGGCAGCCACACCCCATCTCCTTCTTCGAGGCCATGACAGCTCTGGCTTTTGTGGCCTTCGCTGAATTCCCCGTAGATATCGGCGTAATTGAAGTCGGTATGGGTGGTGAGTGGGATGCAACTAACGTGGTGCAGAGTCAGGTCTCAGTTGTTACACCTATTGGCTTAGATCATCAGGAATATCTCGGCGATACAGTTGAAGAGATCGCTCTTACAAAATCGGGAATTATCAAACCAGAGTCGCACGTAGTCATGGCGGCTCAGCCCGTTGAAGTTGCCACTGTTTTAATGGCACGCGTTATTGCGAAGGCTGCCATCCCGTACCGCGAGGGCGTTGAGTTCTCCGTTGTAAAGCGCGACTTGGCAGTCGGTGGGCAACTTGTTTCCATTCAAGGTGTCTTCGGTTTGTACGAAGATGTATTCATCCCACTCTATGGAGCGCATCAGGCATCTAACGCCGCGGTCGCGATTGCGACAGTCGAGGTATTTGCTGGTGTAAAACTCGATGACGAAGTAGTGCTCAAAGCCTTTGCCAACGTCGAATCACCAGGACGGATGGAAGTTCTCTATCGCGACCCAACTGTGATCGTCGACGCTGCCCACAATCCACATGGAGCTAAGGCGCTAGCCACAACTCTCGAAAAGGAATTTGATTTCGAATCAATCTTCGGTGTCCTTGCGATTCTTGGAGATAAAGATGTTCTTGGAGTACTTCAGGAACTTGAACCTGTTATTGATCGTTTAGTAGTTACGCAGAACTCATCTGACCGCGCTCTGCCTGTCGACACGCTCTTTGATCTAGCCGTGGGAGTTTTCGGAAGCGAACGAGTATTTAAAGAGAGCAATCTGCGTACTGCAATTACATATGCGATGGAGCAGTGCACTCTGATCAACCAAGTGAGTGATGGCGTCTCAGCTGTCATCGTTACAGGATCTGTTGTTACCGCAGGGGAGACCCGAGCAATTGTGCGTTCAATTGCGGGTATTGAAGATTATTTGGAGTACGAAGAATGAGAGTTCTAGGTTCTGCTGTCCTCGTGATGGAGTTCCTTGTCATGGATTTTGCCCTTCTCTTAGCAATGGATAACCACGGAGCTCTCGCACTCAGTCTCGGAAGCATCCTCGCGCTAGCCATCCTTCTCACTGCCGGCCTCATGAAAAAGATGACCGGGTGGTACCTCGGCACAATCTGGCAGGTCGCGATGATTGCCTACGGCGTAGTTGTCCCCGCTATGTATTTCCTGGGAACTCTCTTTGCTGGGCTTTGGGTGAGTGCTTATTTCATCGGCCGCAAGGGCGAGGCGATTCGGGCTTCACTCATGGCTAACCCGCCCACCAAGTAAAAAGGGCAAAAATACCCCGATTATTTGGGAGA
>CANCUC010000019.1 GCA_947381255.1 Actinomycetota bacterium | reverse complement strand
GCAATGATTGCCAAGATGCGAAATGGTGGCGCAGCTTGCACTGCCGCGAATCGCTTCTACGTTGCTTCAAAAGTTGCAGAGGAGTTCACAAAAAAACTCACGACAGCAATGGCCTCCCTCAAGATGGCCGATGGATTATCTGAAGGTGCGCAACTAGGGGCGAGTGTTTCAAAGCGTGAACGTGACAAGATTGCAGAGTTAGTTGATGCATCTGTTACGGCTGGCGCAGATCTAAAACTTGGTGGTGTAATCCCCGAAGGAGATGGCGCCTTCTACCCAGCCACCGTCTTGGCGGTCGCAAAGGACAATCCGATTTTACAGCGCGAAGTATTTGGACCAGTTGCCCCGGTCGTCACCTTTGAGAGCGATGCAGAGGCGATTGCGCTGGCGAATGAGTCAGAATATGGGCTGATTGCCTACATCTATTCGGGAGATCTCAAGCGAGCAATTCGAACAGCTGAGGCGATTGAAGCAGGAATGGTGGCTATTAACCGTGGAGTTATCTCAGACCCCGCAGCACCATTTGGCGGAGTGAAGCAATCGGGCTTGGGGCGAGAGGGTGGATTCGCGGGAATTCATGAGTTCTTGGAAACCAAGTACATCGGAGTAGAGATTTAATTTAGAAAACGGGTGACGCACCTGAGGAGTAGGCTTTTAGGAAATCAAATAATAGGAGTCCTGCTTGCTCACTCAGATCTTGAAGAGATATCTGCGCCCATATAAGCGACAGGTCTATCTCATTATTTTGATGCTTCTCATCCAAGCTATCGCCAGTTTGTATCTCCCCAACCTTAACGCCGACCTTATTAACAATGGCGTAGCAAAGGGAAATGTGGGTTACATCTGGCATATCGGCGAAATTATGTTGGCATCTAGCGCCTTGGTTATGGGTGCATCGGTCCTGCTAGCTTTCCTCGCAGCAAGAGTCGCGATGGCCTTTGGCCGAGATCTTCGCTCAGCAGTTTTTGTAGCTGTCGAAGGATTTTCAGCTCGGGAGTTAAGTAAATTCGGAGCTCCATCGTTGATTACAAGAAACACCAACGATGTGCAACAAGTTCAGCTCGTTCTTTTCATGGGTTTCACCATGATGATCGGTGCCCCAATAACTGGCATTGGCGCGATTATTATGGCCCTGCGATCAAACCTCAAACTCTCCTCACTTTTACTGGTTGTTTTACCAATAATGTCGCTGCTCATTGTTCTGCTCTTGCGCCGCATCGTCCCGGCTTTTCGTGTCATGCAGGTGAAGATAGATCGCATAAATCTAGTTCTGCGTGAACAGATTGCTGGTGTGCGCGTTATTCGCGCCTTCGTTAAAACCCGACAAGAAGAGTCAAGATTTGCAGAGTCATCTTTAGATCTCATGCAATCTCAACTACGCGTCACTCGAACATTTGCAGTTATGTTCCCAGCACTATCAATGATCTTGAATTTATCCTCTGTAGCCGTTATCTGGTTTGGCGCCAAACTTATTGATTCTGGAAATTTACAGATCGGAAATATGACGGCCTTTCTTAGCTACATCATGTTGATATTAAGTAGCGTCATGATGGCTATCTTTATGTCACTGCAGATTCCAAGAGCAGCAGCCTGTGCAGAACGTATTCAAGAGGTGCTCGATACCAAATCCTCTGTTGTTGAGAGTCTAAGCCCACAAATTCCAACCGCTCGACGCGGGGTTATTGAATTTGTAAACGCTGAATTTCGTTATCCAGGCGCTGAACATCCAATATTGTCCAAGATCTCGTTCATCGCAGAGCCAGGTCAATTCACTGCCATCATCGGTTCAACCGGATCTGGAAAATCAACGCTTTTAAACTTGATTCCACGTTTTATTGATGTGACAGATGGCCAGGTGTTGCTTGATGGAATTGATGTCCGCGATCAATCACTTGAATCACTGTGGTCCGAACTTGGATTAGTACCGCAGCGATCATTCCTGTTTGGCGGAACTGTTGGGCAGAATTTACGTTACGGAAAATCTGATGCCACCGATGATGAATTATGGAAAGCACTTGAGATTGCCCAAGCTCGTGACTTTATTGAAGAGCTTCCAGAGAAATTGGAGGCACGAGTTGCGCAAGGTGGAACGAATTTCTCAGGGGGGCAGCGTCAACGTCTCTCAATAGCAAGAGCTCTTGTGAAGAAGCCACAAGTTCTCATCTTTGATGACTCCTTTAGCGCGTTGGATTACACGACGGACTCCAAACTTCGTTCGGCGCTTCATGATGTTATGGGTCACACGACAATGATTGTGGTTGCCCAGAGAGTTTCGACAATTCTGAAAGCTGATCAAATTGTGGTTCTAGATCAGGGACGAGTTGTCGGCATTGGAACTCACGCCGAATTAATGAAGAGCAGTGAGACCTATCAAGAAATTGTTCTTTCACAATTGAGTCCAGAAGAGGCGGCATCATGAGTCAGCGCTCTCCTCAAGGCGGACGTCCTCCAATGGCTGGGCAGGTAGGTCGTGGCGGCCCAATGGCAGGAATGATGGGCGGACCACCTCAAAAATCTAAGGATTTCAAGGGTTCGCTCCGTCGATTACTTCGCGAAGTTGGCGCGGAGCGAAAGTCTCTCTATGCGGTCTTTCTTCTCATTACTTCAGCTGTGACAATCGGTTCACTCGGTCCGAAAATTCTCGGTCATGCGACGAATGATATTTTTTATGGCTTTCTTGGCCACAAATTGCCGGCAGGTCTCACTAAAGCCCAAGTAGTTGCTAATTTGCGCGCTAAGGGAGAGAACACGCTTGCTGATGTTGTAAATAAGAGTGGAGTTATTCCCGGTAAAGGAATTGATTTCACCGCAGTTGCGCATTGGATCTTTCTTGCAATTGGTCTCTATGTGATCTCATCTCTCTTCCTTTGGCTGCAGCAATATTTAATGGCTGGAGTTACACAGAAGACGGTCTTTAGGTTGCGCCGATTGGCCGAAGAGAAGATTGGGCGACTTCCATTAAGTTACTTTGATAAGACATCGCGGGGTGATTTGCTCTCGCGTGTAACGAATGATGTCGACAACATTTCAACATCGATGCAGCAGGGTCTATCTCAGATTCTTAACTCAGTCTTAACCGTCCTCTCCGTCCTAATCATGATGATTTGGATTAGCCCACTCTTGGCCCTTATCTCACTTATAGCGATTCCACTTTCCATGTTCGTATCTATTCGGATTGCTAAGGCCTCCCAAAAACAATTTATTGCCCAATGGGATTGGACCGGAAAACTCAATGGACATGTTGAGGAGATGCATACAGGTGCAGCGCTGGTAAAGGTATTTGGCCGCCGCAAGCAAGCAATTGAAGATTTCAAAGAGCTCAACGAGAACTTAAATAAGTCCTCATTTAATGCACAATTTATGTCAGGCATCATCATGCCTTCTACAACCTTTATCTCGAACTTAATTTATGTTGGAATTTCCGTTTTAGGTGGATACCGCGTTGCAACTGGAACCATGTCACTCGGTGATGTTCAAGCATTTATTCAGTATTCACGCCAATTTGGAATGCCGCTCGCACAAATTGCTGGTTTGATGAACACAGTTCAATCCGGAGTCGCTTCAGCAGAGAGATTATTCGAACTTCTTGATGCGCCAGAGGAAGAACCAGATCGCACTTCAAGCGTTGCGATCAATCGCGCCAAAGGTGCAATTTCATTTAAGAACGTGGCTTTTAGATACCAAGATGATCAACCTCTGATTGAGAACTTCAACCTGGATGTCTTGCCTGGACAGAGCGTCGCCATTGTCGGACCTACCGGTGCTGGAAAAACCACCCTTGTAAATTTGATTATGCGTTTCTATGAAATTAACGGTGGAGTAATCACCTTAGACGATATTGATACCCGAGAGATCACGAGGGATGATTTGCGCCGCCAATTCGGAATGGTTCTTCAAGATACCTGGTTGTTCTCTGGAACTATCCGCGAGAACATCGCCTTCGGTTCAACTAACCCAACTCTAGAAGCGGTGATGGAGGCGGCCAAGGCTGCAAATATTGACCACTTCATTCGGGGATTGCCGGGCGGATACGATTCTGAGCTTACCGATGACAACTCAACAGTCTCTAATGGTGAGCGTCAACTTCTCACCATTGCTCGTGCATTTATGGCTGACCCTGCGGTATTAATTCTTGATGAGGCAACATCATCGGTGGATACCCGTACCGAGGTACTGGTCCAACATGCGATGTCGAAGTTGCGACAGGGCAGAACCAGCTTTGTGATCGCGCATCGTCTCTCCACGATTCGCGATGCCGACACCATATTGGTGATGGATAAAGGTTCGCTTGTTGAGCAAGGCAATCACGAGCAATTAATGGCGGCAAAGGGCTTTTACTACGACCTTTATGCCAGCCAATTTGCCTCCGCAGCATCGGAGTGAGACCAATCAAACTCATGATTTAATTTGCAAAACTCTCGCAATTAGTGAGTTTAAGGCTGTAAGGTCTGCCTCTATCTTGACCGCGCATCGATAGATGCTCTCTGTGTGGAGGACTTTACGTGGCGAATTCTGAAGTAGAAGAGACTCAACCGCAGGAAAATAAATTAGCTTCCAATGTTCTTGGTCTCTTTGAGTCCTCGATCATGGGCATCGCGGGTTCCGCACCTGCATATTCGATTGCGGCAACCACAGTAACTCTTGCAGTTACCGTGGGGCTATATGGACCAGGAGAGCTTCTCTACTCTGGTATCGCAATGTTTGGTGTTGTTATCGCCTTTCATTACATGGGCAAGGTGCGTCAGAACGCAGGGGCCACATATGTATGGGTTCGTAATGCACTTCATCCAATTCTTGGATATTTAGCAGGATGGTCCCTCGTTACCGCGTCAATTATTTTTGGGTTGGTATCTACCGTTCCTGCCTCAACAGGATTGCTATCCCTATTCAGCAGTAGTGAAAAAACAATTAGCAATGTTCACTGGACAACTCTTGTCGGTGGACTGATCTTTGTATTTATGGTCGCTATCATCGCCTACGGCATTGAGTTCACCGCTAAAGCACAAGTAATAATGACAGTCGTTGAGCTTGGCCTGCTCTGGATTTTCGACATTATCGCTCTCTTGCACCATCCTCACACCCATGCATTTAGTTGGGGTTGGTTCTCATTCAATCAAATTAAGGCCTACTCGACTCCTGATGCTGCAGCATCCGGTGCAAATCCATTTGATGCAAAGTATGCGGTTGCTCACGGTTTAAGCGCGATCTTGATCGGTGCCGTCTCTGGTGCCTTCTTCTATTGGGGTTGGGATGTAACAGCGAATCTCAATGAAGAGACAAAAGATGGACAAGACACCGCCGGTCGCGGTGGAATCGTGGGCATCTTCTTCGTCTTCTTCACCTTCCTTTTAACTTTGATCGCAATCAATATGGTGTTGAGCGATGCAACGCTTCATAACAGCGCCAGCGTTTTGAGCGACTTCGCTGCCGTCCTTATCCCAGGATGGTTTGGAAAGCTCATCATTGTTTCTGTGCTCTTATCTACCGTAGCCACGATTGAGACTCAGATGATTCAAGTAACGCGAACCCTCTTCTCCATGGGTCGAGATTTCACTATGCCGGGTTCATTTGGCCAAGTGCATAAGAAATTCCGCACTCCCTTGAATGCGACAATCTTTACAACAGTCTTCGTAATGCTCTTCTTCATCGGTTCGCAATTTATTTCAAAGGTAAATGACATCGCTCAGGCGGGAGTAGCGGCAATTGGTATCCAAATTTGCTTCTACTACGCGCTCGCTGCGATTTCGGTGATCGTTCTTTATCGCCATTACCTCTTAAAGGATTTCCGCACCTTTGTACTTGTTGGCTTATGGCCTGCGCTCTCTGGACTATTTCTTATTGCGGTTCTCTTTAAGGTAATTCCCACCTTGAGTCACCTAGCTCTTTGGGTAGGCGTTGGTACCGTCGCAATTGGCGTAATTCCGATGACAATTTTCTGGAGACAGGGTTCTACCTACTTCAATAAGGTAACGAAGGAAGAACGTAGAGCAGTTCTGTAATACATCTATCTACTATCGCTCTGCGTGGAATCCCCACTTTGAGAGGTTAAATTCGCGATAATGGCGGCGTGAGAAAGTTATTTCTAAGCGCCGCCATTGTCATGTCCGCTACCGCCTTTTTAGCTTCAGAGGTGACACCTGTAGTTGCGACCACGACCCAACTGGGATCGCTCTCGATCATCTTGGTGCCCTTAGATCAGAAGACGATCACGGTTACTCCACCCGTCTCAAATTCACCGGGCTCATGGTCGATCTCCTTAGATAACCCTGCCCTGGCAAGCATTAATGGCTTGACCCTCACCTTGCTCTCAATCGGCAGCGGGCAGCTCACCTTTACGCAGGCAGCGTCAGGTGCATATACCAGCGCCTCTCGAACTACGGTTTTTAGGATTACACCGGGTACTCCAGTTCTTGGCGCCTGGGCGCCATTGAGTGCGGCGCTCTCGACAGGTCAGTACAAGATCACTCCACCCACTTCAACTTCAACCGGAATCTGGAGTTATAGCCTCTCCAATAATGTGGTCAATGGTTACACAATCGCAACCCTCACCGGCAACACCGTTAACCTTCAAGATGCTGGAACTGTAACTATCAACGCCACTCAACAAAGTACGAGCACATTCTTATCTGCGAGTACCACCAATACTCTCCAAATCACCGCCATCAAACCCGCGGTCGGAGCTTTTTCAGATATTACGGTCTCGCGAGACAGCGTCGGAACATTTAATTTGAAAGCCCCAACTTCAACCTCTCCAGGTCCATGGCAATTTACCTCCTCGGTTCCGAGCGTTGCTTCAGTAAGTGGCACGTTGGTAACTCCAAATGGTGTTGGTACCACGGTAATCACCGCCCATCAGCTTCCCATGAGTGGATACCAATCAACCACCCTCACAATGAATTTGACCATAACCGCAACAGCTCCGACTACGGGGTCACTTGCTTCCATTGCATACACAATGGGTGGGATACCAAATAACACTTTGCCAATAATTGCTCCAACTTCGAATTCAACTGGTGCTTGGGTCTACACCATTGCAGATCCGACTATTGCAACAGTCAGTGGAACATCTTTAATATTCCTTAAAGCGGGAACAACAACTTTGACTGCTAAGCAAAACCCTCTTGGATCTTTTGGATATTCAACAACCCTGAGCGCACCTGTTGTAGTGACACAGAAGAGTGTGATTGCTCCACTCCCTAATCTGAGCCAAGTTGTTGGAGACCCCGCAATTGAAATTACACCTCCCGTCACACAATCAACAGGAGCGTGGACTCTTAGCTCAAGTGATCCAACGGTCGCGGCAGTAAATGGTTTACAACTGACTGTCGGAAATGCTGGAAGCGCAGTGATTACCCTTACCCAAGCGGCTCAAGGTACTTGGCTTTCAAACTCCACAACCTTTACAGTGAGCGTCATCGGACTTGTTCCAACAATCGGAACTCTCTCCCCAATCGTCTTAACCGCAAGTGATCTGCCCACAACAATCATCAATCCCACTTCAAATTCGAGTGGAGTGTGGAGCTATACAGTTTCTAATCCCGCGGTCGCAAAAATTGTAAATGGAAAGTTAGTACCTGTTGCCGTTGGTGTAACAACACTTTCGGGAGTTCAAAAGCCTGCCGGCAAATATGGTCAATCGAATACCGTCCAGACAACGATTACGATTAAAGCTGCGCCGGTGGTTACGCCCACTCCAACCCCTTCGGTAACTCCTAAACCAACCCCTACTCCGACTCCAAAACCAACGGTTTCCGTGACTCCCACCCCAACTCCAAAACCTACAAAAATTCCCGTCGTGCCCACAGTTACAGTAAAAGCAGTTGGTCGTACCTTGACCATCACTGCGAAAAATGGTGTGGTCGTTGCCTATATCAATGGCAAGATGGCGAAGATTGGCAAGAACATAGTCAAGCCGGGTAATGACTTGGTTGTTATCGAATTTCAATCGCGAATTATCTACTCCAAAGTATTCACTATTAAGTGAAGTTAGCGCTCTGGAAGTAGACCGGGAGTGAAAAAATCTAGAAATCGTTTGGAGATTGGCCCCGTAGCATTTCTCGTTGCGGGTCTGATGTTTATGGAATTTTTGGACGGCTCAATACTTCCAACCGCCGCTCCAACGATTGCAAAATCCTTTCATATTCTCTCCGCGCAGGTAGGAGTCTGTGTAACCACATACATGGTCACGATCGTGGTGCTGATACCGGTTTCGGCTTGGTTTGCCGATAAGTTTGGCGTAAGAATCGTGCTCTTTGCCAGTATCTTCATCTTCACAGTTGCCTCACTTCTCTGCGCACTCTCAACGAATCTCGTTGAGTTAACTATTATGCGAATTGTGCAAGGAGTTGGTGCTGCCACCATGGTGCCAGTCGGACGATTGATTCTCATGCGCAGCGTTGATAAGGGCGAAGTAATTCGCGTCATCTCATATTCGGTCTGGCCGGCTTTAGTAGCTCCTGTGGTGGCACCAGTACTTGGTGGTTTCCTCATCAATCATGCATCGTGGCACTGGATCTTCTTAGTAAATATCCCTATTGGAATTCTTGCGCTCCTAATTGGAGTAAAGATAGTTCCGGACATTCCTGGAGGACGTGTTGAAAAGCTCGACTGGCTTGGTTTTTCGGGAACTGCGACCAGTTTAGGAGTTCTGGTTTTTGCGGCCGCCAATTTAGGAGCACCAAGAATTAATGTCATTGCCACACTGGCACTCTTTATCGTTGGTCTGGCTATCGGTCTGCCAACAATTCTCCATTTGAAACGGCGAGTAAACCCTCTGATTGATCTCTCAGTTTTAAAAATCCAAACTTTTCACCTCAACACAACCAGTGGCCTACTCTTTCGAGTCGCACAGAATACGGCGCCATTTGTTCTCCCACTTCTCTTTCAAGATAAGTTTGGTTGGAGCGCTGAACGCGCCGGTGAAGTTCTCTTCTTCTATATGGCTGGCAATTTAAGTTTTAAAGTATTTACGACCCCACTCATGGAGCGATTCCCATTTAAACCGATGATCCTGCTCTCCACCTTACTTAGCATCCCGCTCACCCTCTCTCTGGGGTTGCTCAGCTCATCTATCCCGTTCTGCTGGACTGCGCTGCTTCTGCTTATTACTGGCGGAGTTCGCTCCATCGGCATGACGCTCTACAACACCATCACCTTCGCAGATACCGAACAAGAGACTATGTCTCATGCCAACACCATTTCAAATATGGTTCAACAACTCTCATCGGTGATAGCAGTAGCAACCGCCGTTATTGCGATAAGTATCGGGCGAAGTGTTGTCGGGATTCACAATCAATTTTCATTCGCATTCCTCTTCGCGATTGCGGCGCTACTCATTTCACTGGGGAATGTGATCTCGCTACCGGCAACCGCCGGACAATCTCTGCGTAAATAGGCGTACTCTTAGCAAATGCGTAGCCTCAGACTCCGTTTCGCAATAGCGGTCGCTAGGAGCGCCAGCGCTACCTCAAAACTCCTTGGGCATAAGGGCGAGACCCTGCCAGGACGCATCCTCTTAGCAATCGAACCCGAAGCCATCTCATTGCTGGCTCAAGGCAAAGAGGTAATTCTGGTCTCGGGAACCAACGGAAAGACCTCCACCACCAAAGCAGTCACAACAATCATTTCTCAGCTCGGCCCAGTAGCCACAAGTGGTTCTGGCTCCAATTTAGCCTGGGGCGCTGCTAACGCTCTCATGTCGCCGGCGCCATATGCGGTGCTTGAAATAGATGAACTGCACCTGCCTTCCATCATTGCCCAAACAGATCCCACCATTGTTTTACTACTTAATCTCACCCGCGATCAACTCCACCGCATGCATGAGGTAAAGCGCGTGGCAGATCGATGGCACGTGGAATGTTCAGAAGCCATCAACACCATTTTTGTAGCCGATATCGATGACCCGTACATTAATTATTCAATCGTGAATGCAACGAATGTAGTGCGAGTTTCATTTGGTGGAAGGCAACATCCCGATGGAGCTGTCTGTCCTCGCTGCGGCAATTACTTAACATGGGTGCGCGGTAATTACTCGTGTACCTGCGGATTGACCAACAAGATCACTGAGTTGAAGTTTAAGAGAGGCTCTGCCTCATACCGCAATGCAATTCTGGCAAATATTGTCGGAGAGATTGTTGGTGCAGACCCCGTTGAATTCACAGAGACGGCGCTTGAGCGTAGCGTTG
>CANCUC010000018.1 GCA_947381255.1 Actinomycetota bacterium | reverse complement strand
TGGCGCCTCCAAGTTCGATAAGAAGTTGAACGGCACGGGCGCTCGAAATTTCAGCCAGCGCTGGATCGACTGCGCGTTCTAATCTGCGCGAAGCTTCCGATGAGAGTCGATGGAATCTGGAGTTCTTTGCAATAGAAATAGGATCAAAGCGTGCCGCTTCAATCGCAAGGTCGGTAGAAGTATCGGTGACCTCAGAGTGCAACCCACCCATGGTTCCGGCAAGTGCGAGTGGTTGATTTTCGTCAGCGACTACCAAGTTGGTGTTGGCAAGTTTGCGAACTTGGCCATCGAGCGTGGTTAATTCCATATCCTTATCGGCTCGTCTAATGTGTAGTGAGCCTGAGATCTTCTCAACATCGAAGGCATGCAGGGGCTGACCAAGTTCGAGCATGACGTAGTTAGTAATATCAACAGCGAGTGAAATCGAGCGCATTCCGCACTTTTCAATGCGGCGACTCATCCAGAGCGGAGTCTTAGAATGTGAATTGAATCCTGAGACCGTGCGGATATAGATAACACTCGCCGCGGAGGGATCATCAATTGATACTTGAACGCCAGTCGTGTTGAGCTCAAACTCTTTTACGCTCACGGCATCTGCCGGATCTCTGTAAGGAAGTTTTAGCGAAGCTGCCAATTCTCTTGCTAAGCCACGCACAGATAAGGCATAACCGCGATCTGGGTTAACCGCCACATCAAAAATTGCATCGTTTACCTGTAGCAAATCAAGTGCATTATCGCCAGGCTTACCCTCGTGAAGAACAATTATTCCAGCATGATCCTCGCTTAATCCGAGCTCTTTGGAAGAGCAGATCATTCCATTGGAAGTGTGGCCATATGTTTGGCGCGCAGCAATTTCAAATCCCCCGGGTAGTACTGCTCCAGGCAGTGAAACAACGACGAGATCGCCCTCAACAAAGTTAGTTGCACCGCAAATTACGTAGCGGGTTTCGCCTTCACCGCAATCTAATCCAACATAACGAATTGGCTTCTTCTGTCCTTCAACTGCTTGGATTGAAAGAACTTTTCCTACAACGAGTGGACCGGTGATATCGGCGCCTTGAATTTCAACGCCTTCAACCTCAAACCCTACTGAGACGAATGCCTCTTCGATTTGCGAGTTGGTAGTTCCGCTTGGAATTTCAACGTATTCGCGCAACCACGATAGAGGGACCTTCACTTAACACCCATTCCAAAGTTTTGAGAGAAGCGCGCATCGCCTTCGACAATGTCATGCATATCTGTAATTCCATGACGAACCATCAGTGTCCGTTCGAGCCCCATGCCAAATGCGAATCCGCTGTAAACCTCAGGATCAATTCCGCAGGCAATCAAGACCTTCGGGTTGACCATGCCGCAGCCGCCCCATTCAATCCAACGTCCATTGAAAAAGAAGTCCACTTCAGCACTTGGTTCGGTGAAAGGGAAGAATGAGGAACGTAATCGGGTTTTAACATCTGGACCGAAGATCGAACGAGCAAAGTGATCAAGCGTTCCCTTGAGATCTGCCATCGTGATTCCCTTATCGATGACGAGTCCCTCCACCTGCGAGAAGACCGGAGTGTGGGTCGCATCAAGTTCATCGGCGCGATAGGTGCGTCCCGGGCAGATGACATAAATGGGTGGCTTCTCTTCCAGCATGGTGCGAACCTGCACAGGAGAGGTGTGGGTGCGTAGCACCAGATGCGAATCTGCGGGCTCTACGAAGAATGTATCCTGCATCGTTCGCGCCGGGTGATCTGCTGGGATATTAAGTGCGTCAAAGTTAAGCCACTCTGCTTCTAGCTCTGGACCCTCCGCTACGCGGTAACCCATTCCAAGAAAGAGGTCGCAGATCTCATTGGTCAAGATTGTGAGGGGATGTAATCCACCCTGAATAGTTCTGCGAGCCGGAATCGAGACATCCACTCGCTCTTCAATCAGAACGCGCGCATCACGCTCTGCCTCCAAAACCTTTAAGCGCTCTTCAAGAGCAACAGCAACTTGATTCTTAGCCTGACCAATAACTTTTCCAAAGTTCGCACGCTCTTCTGGTGTCAATGAGCCGAGTTGTTGATTTGCCTTGGAGATTGGAGATTTATCTCCGGCATGCGCAGATTTCACTTCTTTGAGGGAATCTAAATCGAGAGCACCGGCAATTGCGCTCAACGCCTCATTCTTGGCATCTTCTATCGCTTGCGCTGAAAGGCTCATGGGAGGAGATATTACTAAAGTCTCGGTTAGTTAGAGAGGTAATACATGGCGATGGCGGCAGCACTTGCTACATTGAAACTCTCGGCATGGCCCTGCATCGGAATGCTGATTCGCTGGAATGCTGGAGCCAACTCCGGCAAGCCATGACCCTCATTTCCAAAGACCAAGACAGTCGCTTTGGTCTTATCCACTCCGTTTAAAAGATCATCCGCTCCCCCATCGAGGGCCACAAGTGATAGATCGCGAGAGTAAGAAAACTCTTCTAATTGATCGAGAGAGATATCGTCCACGACCGGGATGTTCCAGAGTGAACCTGCAGTTGAACGGACAACTTTGGGGCTATAGATGTCGACGCTTAAATCGCTGAATATCACTAAATCAAATCCGCAGGCATCAGCAGTTCTTATCGCAGTTCCTGCATTTCCGGGATCTTGAATCTGCCAAAAATAAGCGATCTTCTTTAGAGGTATCTGCGAAAATCTCGAAAGATCTGAAGGGAGGTACTTGCAGAGCGCCAAGATTCCTTGTGGCGATTGTGTATCAGCCATTGCCGCCATCACCTGATCTGTAACCATGATTACTTCATATTTATTAATGATGGTTTCAGCGAATTCGCTACGTAATTTCTCAAGTCCTGAATCAGTCAGGTAGAGCAGATCAATAATCGGAGCGGATGGAACCGCTGCATTGAGCGCTCCGCGGAGTGATTGCAATCCATCGGCCACGAAGGTCTTCTCTAAAGTACGTAGCTTCTTTCCCCGCGGACCCAAAAGAGCCTTCACTCGCTCCACATGGGGCGAATGAAGGCTCGTTATTGGTGCGTGAGTCAAGGTAAAACTAAGCGTTAACTACGTGTTGGCGTGCAATCTCTACGAGAGCAGCGAATGCTGCTGGATCGTTTGTTGCAAGCTCTGAAAGAACGCGACGATCAACTTCGATACCTGCAGCCTTGAGGCCTTGGATAAAGCGGTTGTAGGTCAAGCCATGCTCGCGGGCTCCAGCATTGATGCGTTGGATCCAGAGTTGGCGGAAGTCACCCTTCTTATCCTTACGGTGATCAAAGGCGTAAACCATTGAGTGCGTAAGTTGCTCTTTCGCCTTTGTGAAAAGACGTGAGCGTTGTCCGCGGTAACCAGCGGTACGTTCTAATGTGGTGCGACGCTTCTTAGCAGCGTGGACACCGCGTTTTACTCTAGCCATTTATCGCGCTCCTTTACTTCAAACCGAGCATGCGCTTGGCTGTCATGGTTACGGTCTTCTTACCTGTTGCGTCATTGCTCAAACGGCGAGTAACGCGTGAAGATTTATGTTCAAGAAGGTGGCGCTTACCTGCACGCTCGTGCATGATTTTGCCGGTGCCGGTCAGACGGAACGTCTTCTTAGCTCCGCTATGGGTTTTCATCTTTGGCACTTCATACCTCCTGGGTACTTGTCTTAACTAGCCCTCGCTAGTTGGTTCTGGAACTAATTACTGCGTAACTTCTTGGCTCTCTAAAGCTGGAGTAGGAGCTTCAACTACGGCAGGTTTTTCAACAACTGCTGCAGCCTTTGGCGCTGTCTTCTTGGCTGCCTGGCTCTTCTTAAGAACCGGACCAAGAACCATCGTCATGCTCTTTCCTTCCTTCTTTGGAGCGAACTCCACGAAGCCAAACTCTGCGATCTCCTCCGAAAGTTTCATCAACAATCGGTAACCCATCTCAGGACGGGTCTGCTCTCTTCCTTTGAATTGAACAGTTACCTTCACCTTGTCTCCGCCTTTGAGGAAGCGCTCAATGTGAGCTTTCTTCGTCTCATAGTCATGAGGTTCAATCTTCAATCCAAAACGAATCTCTTTAACCACAATGTGGGTCTGGTTCTGTCTAGCTTCCCGTGCCTTCTGTGCGATTTCGTACTTGTACTTTCCGAAATCCATGATCTTGCAGACGGGTGGTTTTGCATCTGGAGAAATTTCGACGAGATCGAGTCCGACTTCTTCCGCCATAGATAAGGCAGTTGCGGTCGCTACGATTCCAACTTGTTCACCAGAAAAACCGATGAGACGAACTTCCGAGGCTCGGATTCGATCATTGATTCTTTGTTCGGCGCTGATAACTCTTCCTCTCTAGAAAATTGCTTTTAGCAAGGGAGGTTGAGTCGCGCAAAAATAGACCCGCCAAATATGGCGAGTAAGTTCTTGACCAATCAGCCGAAGCCGATGAGGTGGGAGCGACAAACTCCACTTGATGGTTCAAAGGGTACCGCGATTGGTAGGGAAAGCTGAAATCGGTGGAATTAACCCCCGATAGCGTGAACCCCACCGTCTACGTGGATGATTTCACCGGTGGTCTTGGGGAACCAATCTGAGAGCAGGGCTACGGCGCCACGAGCTGCTGGTTCTGGATCGGCAAAATCCCATGCCAGAGGCGAACGGGTATTCCAGACGTTCTCAAACTCCTCAAATCCAGGGATAGATTTCGCAGCGATTGTGGCAAGCGGACCTGCGGCGATGAGATTGACCCGGATATTTTCAGCGCCAAGATCGCGAGCGAGATATCGGTTGCAGGATTCAAGGCCAGCCTTAGCAATGCCCATCCAGTCGTACTTTGGCCAAGCAACAGTGGCGTCAAAGGTCAGACCCACAATGCTTGCGCCAGAATCTGGATAGAGCTCACGAACAGCGATCGCTAGAGATTTGTAAGAGAAGGTTGAGGTGTGAACTGCGATTGCCACATCTTCCCACTCAGTATTGAGAAAGTTTCCGCCCAGGGCTGCTTGCGGAGCGAAACCAATTGAGTGGACAACGCCATCTAGATGAGGAACATACTTCTTTACCTCTGCTGCCAACCCTGCCAAATGTTCAGGGTTGGTGACGTCAAGTTCGATTACAGGAGCTGGATGCGGAAGTCGACCAGCAATTCTTGTTGTGAGGCTCAAGCCACGGCCAAAACCAGTAAGGACCACATTGGCGCCTTCCTCTTGGGCTAACTTGGCGATATGGAATGCGATTGACCCATCGGTCAGCACTCCTGTTACCAAGATGTTCTTGCCTGTAAGTAGTGCCATTAGTGACCCATCCCCATTCCTCCGTCGACCGGAATTACTGCTCCTGTGATGTAACCCGCTTCTGGTGAAGCGATAAATTTAACGACTCCCGCGACCTCTTCCGGCGAGCAGAAACGTCCGAGTGGAATAGCCCCAATATATTTTTCACGCAGAGTATCGCTGAGTTCTGCCGTCATATCTGTCTCAACAAAGCCAGGTGCGATGACGTTAAATGTTAAACCGCGTGAACCATATTCGCGGGCCAAGGCGCGAGCCATTCCAACTAATCCGCTCTTCGTTGCAGCGTAATTGGCCTGACCAGCAGAACCCATGAGTCCAACCACAGAACCGATCAAAATCACTCGACCCGAGCGCTTTTTCACCATAGGAGATATGGCTCTTTGCACTGTTCTAAAAGTTCCAGTGAGGTTGGTTTCAACTACGGAGGTGAAATCTTCATCGCTCATTCTCATGGTCAATCCATCGCGGGTGATACCTGCATTTGCTATGAGGACGTCCACTGGTCCGTACAGAGATTCAATTTCTGCAAAGGCAGCTTTCACGCTCTCAGGATCCGTCACATCCATTTGAACGCCAACCAGCCCTTCAGGGGCTCCGCCAGATCTGTAAGAGACGATAACGAGGTTGCCTTCAGTGGCAAAGCTTCTCGCTATGGAGAGACCAATGCCGCGATTTCCGCCGGTGACAAAGACAATTCTTGGACCTTGCGGCGATGAAGTCATGGGAGCAGATTAGCCACTACTCACGCGTAGTTAAAAGAGGCGCGAACTCGCGAGGGGATTTAGGCTTGCCACATGAGCGCACGCAACGATGGAAAGAAGAAGAATCCATCTCCCATAGTCATAACCAGCGCTCAAGATGCTCTTTCAGTTGAACAGCGCGGCAGACAGCGCAGATACTTCATTTCGATGATGGTCAGAACCGGATGTTTCATATCCACCATTTTTCTGCCAAATCCATATCGCTGGGTAGCAATGGCTGGAGCAGTATTCCTGCCCTATATCGCGGTCGTAATCGCAAATGCTGGCCGAGAGACAATCACTGGCAAGACTGCCATCATGAGAAATCAGCAGCTTCAAATCACCGACAATTAAAGGTAATTAAGCGGTACCCAATACCTGACGTTGATAGAGATCAAAGTAGAGACCACCACGGGAAACCAATTCTTCGTGGGTTCCGCGCTCCACAATGCGACCCGCCTCCAAGACCAATATTTGATCCGCCTTTTGAACGGTTGATAATCGGTGAGCAATAACAATGCTCGTTCTTCCCTCTAGCGCCACCTCGAGCGCCTCTTGAACCAAGGCCTCATTCTCCGAGTCCAGATGAGCAGTAGCCTCATCTAAAATAACAATACTTGGAGCTTTAAGTAGAAGTCGAGCAATAGCTAATCGTTGTTTCTCTCCCCCACTCAAACGGTGACCTCGTTCGCCAACAACGGTATCTAAACCATTTGGGAGCGATTCAATAAAGTTCCAAATCTGAGCCGCTCTACACGCCGCTTCAATCTCCTCTAACGTTGCATCTGATTTTGCATAACGAAGGTTCGCATCAATGGTGTCATGGAACATATGTGAATCCTGAGTAACTACTCCTATTTCGTGTCGCAGCGATGCGAGGGGGAGATCGCGAAGATCCTCACCAGCAATCTTGATGCTGCCCTTTGTAACATCGTAAAGTCTTGGAACTAATCCAGAGATAGTGCTCTTTCCCGCTCCTGATGGACCAACAATTGCAGTGAAAGATCCCGGTTCGCAGAAGAATGAAACATCTTCCAGTACTACTCCCGAGTCAACCATCTCTGCCTTCGCTGCTAACTCCAGAGATGCGAGAGAAATTTCAGTTGACTTTGGGTACGAGAATTGAACATGATCAAATTCAATCGAGGGACGCGCAACCGTGATTGCTCTCGCCCCTTCCCTATCTCGAACCATTGGTTCCAAATCTAAAACTTCAAAGACTCTTTCAAAAGAGACCAGCGCTGTCATCACATCTACTCGAACATTCGATAAGGAAGTGAGCGGTCCATATAATCGTGCGAGCAGTGTCGTGATAGCCAGTAGCGATCCAACGGTTATCGCTCCAGAGATTGCGAGATGACCACCTATGCCATACGCCAAAGCTGTTGCCAGGGCCGCAATTGTCGTGATCGCCATAAAGAAGATGCGGTTGAGCATCGCGGTGTGAATTCCAATATCGGCAACTCTTCGAGCCTTGGCTCGAAAACCTTCTCGCTCCTTTGCTGGCTCACCATAAAGTGAAACCAGCAACGCTCCAGAGACGTTAAAGCGCTCTGTCATCGTCGAAGCCATCTCTGCATTTAAGTTAAATGAGGCGAGAGTGAGGCTCTGGATCTTCTTGCCAACCCATTTAGTCGGAATCAGGAAGAGCGGAAGAAGAAAGAGTGATGCCAGGGTAATTTGCCATGACAAGGTGGCCATCGCAGCCGCCACAAGAGTCAAGGTCAAGATATTGCTAAGAACTCCAGAGAGGGTATTTGTAAAGGCATTTTGCGCACCGATGACATCAGAATTGATGCGCGAGATCAGCGCGCCGGTCTGTGTACGCGTGAAGAAAGCAATCGACTGCTTCTGAATATGTGTGAAAACTTGAGTTCGCATCTCATAAATCAATCCCTCGCCAATACGGGAGGAGAACCATCGAGAGACGAGACTGACCGAGGTATCTGCGATAGCGATGATGCCAACAATTAAGGCCATCTGTGTGACGACGCCACCATTATGCGGAATAACTCCTTTATCAATCAACTTCTTGAGCAGTAGCGGTGAAGCGACCGTTAATAGCGAGTCCGCAATAATCATGACCAGAAATATGAGCAGATAGAGCTTGAATGGTTTTGCAAAACTCCAAATTCGCCTCACCGTTCCCGGTTTCAGTCGCATATCTTTGACCGCAGGATCGCGCGTTAAAGAGCGCATAGCGGAGTGCGCGCCCATGGAGTTCATTGACATAGGTGTTCCTTAAAGAACGTTAGACAGTAAAGCCGATAGCGCGAAGTTGTTCGCGTCCATCATCAGTGATCTTGTTTGGACCCCAAGGCGGCATCCATACCCAGTTGATCTGAACATCAGAGGTGATGTCGGCCAGGACTTGACGAGCTTGATCCTCAATTACATCCTGCAGCGGGCAGGCTGCCGACGTCAGGGTCATATCTAAAACCGCGACATTCGATTCATTAACGCTCATCTCATAGACCAACCCAAGGTCTACGACATTTATTCCAAGTTCGGGATCGATAACATCCTTTAACGCCTCTGTAACTTCATCCAGAGTAGCCAGTTGTTGTTCGCTCATAGTTCTGCTCCATTCTGAATTGCTGCGTCTTTAAATGCCATCCAACTCAACAGCGCACACTTTACCCGCGCCGGAAATTTCGAAACACCAGCGAGAGCAATGGCATCCTCGAGGATTTCCTCATCCCCGCTGATAGTTCCCTTACTCTGCATCAACTCGGTAAATTCCTGCAGAGCGACTCGAGCACTCTCAACAGATTTTCCGCTTACAAGATCGCTCATGATTGAGGCGCTAGCCTGTGAAATCGAGCAACCAACGCCATCCCAAATGAGATCTTCAACCTTTCCATCTTTGATTGCGAGGCTAAGTGTAATTTCATCACCACAATTGGGATTAACGTGATGGACTTGTAACTCCCCCACTGGCAATCCTTTATGGTGAGGTTTCTTATAGTGATCGAGGATTACCTCTTGATAGAGCGAATCAAGTTCCATCAGCGGTTACCAAAGTAATCTCGTGCGCCAGCCACAGATTCCAGAAAGACTTCCACATCAGATTCATCGTTGTAGAGGTAGAAGGAAGCACGTGTGGTTCCGGTTAAACCTAATTTGCGAATGAGCGGCCATGCACAGTGATGCCCGGTGCGAACGGCGACTCCATATTGATCCATCACCTGTCCAATGTCATGGGGATGCAAACCAGCGATCGTGAATGAGATAACTCCCCCACGATTTTCCAATCCCTGAGGACCGATAACTTTCACTCCATCAATCTCTTTCAGCCCCTTGAGAGCCAAGTTGGTGAGATGTAATTCCCACTGGTGAATCTTGGAAAGCCCCACAACATCTAGATAATCCAGTGCCGCTGCTAAGCCAACTGCCTGCGCCATATTCGGTACACCTGCTTCAAATCGCTTTGGAGCTTCCGCCCATGTGGAATCAGTCATGGTGACGGTCTCAATCATTGAACCGCCATACAAAAATGGCTCCATCTGGGAGAGAAGTTCCTGCCGCCCCCAAAGAACGCCGATACCTGTTGGACCAAGCGCCTTGTGGCCGGAGAAGACCAAGAAGTCCACGTCAAGAGCTTGAACGTTGACCGGTTGGTGCGGAACGGATTGGCAGCCATCTAAAACAAAGAGCGCACCTACAGCATGAGCTGCGGCAATAATCGGAGCAATATCTGGAACTGATCCCAGAACATTAGATTGATGGGTGATAGCAACAACCTTGCACTTTGAAGTAATAATCTGATCAATTTTTGAGAGATTAAGTGATCCATCTTCATTCATCTCAAACCATTTCAAAACTGCGCCAGTGCGTTTTGCTAACTCCTGCCAGGGAATGAGATTGGCATGATGCTCCAGCTCTGAAACAACGATTTCATCGCCTTCGCTAACTTGCAAAGAGCCAGTCGTGCGTTCAAGAGAGACCGCTAAGAGATTGAGGCTTTCAGTTGCGCTCTTGGTAAAGACAATCTCATGGGATTGCGCGCCAATAAATTGGGCCACCCGGTCTCGTGCACCCTCAAAAGCTTCGCTTGCTCGCTCAGCAAGGAGATAGCTTCCGCGATGTACCGCAGCGTTATTGGTGGAGTAGAAATTTCTCTCGGCATCCATCACCTGGATTGGTTTCTGGCTCGTCGCACCGCTATCTAGAAAGACTAAACGCTTTCCACCACGCATCTCCTGAGAGAAAATGGGAAAGTCGCGCTTAATCGCGGCAACATCGAGAATTGAATTCATTATTAAGCGGTTACGTACTCCGCATATCCATTCTCTTCAAGCTTGGTGGCTAGCTCTGGTCCACCCTCTTCAACGATGCGTCCACCTGCAAATACATGCACGAAATCTGGCTTGATGTAGCGAAGGATGCGGGTGTAGTGAGTGATAAGCATAATTCCGAGGTTCTGATTCTCTTTCACGCGGTTAACACCTTCGGAGACGATTCGTAGAGCATCGACGTCTAGGCCTGAATCGGT
>CANCUC010000017.1 GCA_947381255.1 Actinomycetota bacterium | reverse complement strand
ATTGCGGATTATCCGCAGGCCCAGCTTGTGGATTGGGCGAGCCTCTCCTTTGGCCACCCCGAGTACTTCGCCCCAGATGGAGTGCACCTGAGTGATGCTGGTGGCGATGTTTACGTTGGGGCGATACTTGAAGCGTTAAAAAAATAACTCGCGCTATAAATTACAAGCGCGAGTTATTGTTAATCCGAGATTAACTCAGAAGTTTTAAGCGAATTGACCAGGAAGTCCGAAGACCTTGCCAGGAACAATGCTTCCATCTGAGTAAACAGCTGAGATCTTAAAGGAGGTCCAGCCTTCTGTGCCGTTCTTTGTCACATCAAGTGAGAGTTGAGTTGCAGGAACAGTTGCGATGAGCTTGAAAGCTCCTCCACTTGATGAAGCTTCAACGTTATAGGTAGTCAATCCAACTGCAGCCTTATCTGCGTACCAGAAAATTGTGGCTCCCGTTGCTGTGTAGTGAGCAACAATTCCAACTGGTGGAAGATCGGTTGCCGATGAAGCAGCTGCGGAAGTTGCTGGTGTTTCCGACGGAGGTGCCGCTGGTGTTGCGGAATCACTTGGTGCAGCTGACATCTCAGAGGATGCAGATGCTTCTGGTGTTGATGAAGCGGTGCTAGACATTGTTGGCTCACTTGTTGGAGTCGTAGTTGTCTTGTGATTGCGCGCTACAACCAAAACTGCAATCAGAACCACGCCGACGATTACGGTAAGCACAACGCGAGAAGATGATTTAGGAGCAGGTGCGACAGCTTTAGGGGTAGCAGCAGGTACGACAGCCTTCGGGGATGAATCTACAAATACTGCGGTTGTTGCTGGCTTAACAGCTGAAGCTGGGGTCGAGGTAGAAACCGCTGGAATGAGAACTGCGGCTCGCTTGGCAGCTTTCTTTACTGGCGCCTTCTTAGCAACCTTCTTTGCAGGAGCCTTCTTCGCAGGAGCCTTCTTCGCTACAACTTTCTTAGCGGTGGCCTTCTTCGCTACAACTTTCTTAGCTACAACTTTCTTAGCGGGAGCCTTTTTGGCAACCTTCTTAGCGGCAACCTTCTTAGCTGGTGCCTTCTTGGCGGCTGGTTTCTTAGCGGTCTTTTTGACTGCCACTGGTGACTCCTTGGTTAAATGCGATCGTTCGTTGATCGGGACGGGTCTTGCCTATACGAAAATCGTACCTTAGATAAATTGAACTTTAGAGTAATCCACGCATACTTCAGCGAGCATCTAATGCAATAAGGCGAGTGACTTCAGGCAAAATTGCATGGAGCGCGTGAGCGCGATGGCTAATCGCATCCTTCTCCTCCGAGGAGAGTTCTGCGCTGGTCTGGGTGTAACCCGTAGGTTGGAATATCGGGTCATAGCCAAAACCATTTGTTCCACGGGGCGCAAAGACGAGCCCTCCCGTCATCTCCCCCTCACGCACTATCTCGTGAGCCCCAGCTGGATGGCTTTCTGGAATGACCAGAGCGACTGCGCAGCGAAATCGCGCGCTTCTATCTGGGTTCCCAAGTTCCTTCATTTCAGAGAGAACCTTCTTGAGATTAGCTTCGTCATTTCCGTGGACGCCTGACCAGCGCGCGGAGAAGATTCCAGGGGCTCTGCCAAGGGCATCGACACAAAGTCCGCTGTCATCAGCCAGGGCAGGCAACCCGGTGTACTCCGAAATCTGATGCGCTTTGAGCAGGGCGTTCTCTGCGAAGGTTGTTCCCGTCTCATCGACATCTGGCATATCAGGAAAATCCCGGAGCCCAAGAACTGCGATATCGATCTTTGCGGCCTCCAGAATTCGTTCGAACTCTAGAACCTTTCCAAGATTTCGAGTCGCCAAGACAATGCTCTTCGCTGGGTCAATCGCTGCGAATGCCTCCGTCATGAGGCTAGAGCCGCCGCTTGCAGGCGGGTTAATTCTGCGCAACCTGCAACCCCGAGATCGAGAAGTTGATTCAAGAGCGCGCGATCAAAGGGCACTCCCTCCGCTGTTCCTTGGACCTCAACGAAATTTCCATCGCCAGTGCAGACGATATTCATATCGGTATCTGCATCTACATCTTCTTCATAACAAAGATCAAGCATTGGAACGCCTTTAATAATTCCGACACTGACGGCCGCAACTGATTGGCGTAGTGGCTTACGATCTCCAATGATGTGGCCCTTGCCCTTTGCCCAGGTGATTGCATCAGCCAGCGCCACATACGCACCCGTAATTGCGGCGGTGCGCGTTCCACCATCTGCCTGTAAGACATCACAGTCAATAACGATTGTGTTCTCGCCTAGAGCGTGGGTATCAACAACTGCGCGAAGCGAGCGACCCACGAGGCGAGAAATCTCTTGGGTGCGTCCCCCCAATTTTCCTTTAACGCTCTCGCGATCAGATCGCGTGTGCGTTGCGCGAGGCAACATCGCATATTCACTAGTCACCCAACCCTGCCCCTTGCCAGTGAGCCAGCGAGGTACGCCAGGGGTAAACGATGCGACGCAGAGAACGCGAGTATTTCCAAATTCAACGAGAACTGAGCCCTCGGCATTCTTGAGCCAATTGCGGGTGAAAGAGATAGGGCGAAGTTGATCCGCTCCTCGATTATCTATTCTCGAACTCACTTAGATTTTCCCTTCGACGCTATGCACTTCTGGGCCGAGGAAACGGCGTGCCAATTTATTAAAGGATTCAGTGTCGCCTGTTGCAACAAATTTATATTTTGTATCTCCGGAGAGATTGAGGAGATCCCTCTCCACTAATGTGCGATACAAATCTTTCGCCGTCTCCTCAGCGCTGGATACGAGAGTTACCTCATCACCCATGACATAAGAAATCACGCCAGTGAGAAGTGGGTAGTGCGTGCAGCCAAGAACTAAGGTGTCGATATCGGCATCGATAAGCGGTTGTAGATACCCACGAGCGACCGCTGTAATAGCCGCGCCAGAGGTTTCTCCGCGCTCCACATATTCAACAAATGCTGGACAGGCTACCGAGGTAATTGAAAGTTGTGGGGCTGCTGCGAAGGCATCGAGGTATGAACCAGATTCGATGGTTGCATTGGTCCCAATGACACCTACTCTGCCTGATCGAGTAGCTGACACTGCACGTCGTGCAGCAGGTTGAATAACTTCCAATACGGGAATCTCATATCGCTCTCGGGCATCACGCAAGGTTGCTGAGCTAGCGGTGTTGCAAGCGATAACAATCGCCTTGACTCCTGCCTCAACTAACTCATCCAAGATCTCCAAGGTAAAGGAGCGGACTTCAGCGAGAGTACGCGGACCGTATGGCCCTCTTGCGTTATCGCCGACGTAAATAATGGATTCGCCCGGAAGTTGATCGATGATTGCGCGGGCAACTGTGAGACCGCCTAAGCCAGAATCAAATACTCCAATCGGAGCGGTCGATGAAGGCTGCGGCACATGAGAAGTCTAGCCGCCCGCCCCGTTATCCCTGTGCGAGGAGGTTCAACAAACTCTCCTGTAACCAGCCCAACCAGAAATAAACCGCGTAAATGGCTTTCTGAGGCTCTTCATCTGCGAGGGCTTCAAAGAGTTCGAAGGATTCCGGGTTGATCTCAAGGCGGACCGAAAGTGCCAGCCGCAAATCATTAATAGCCATGAGCCAGACCTCGCTATCGAGATCATCAACTACTCCAGCTCTATCCTCATCAACGATAATTTCGAGCGCTGAGCGGACTTGGGCCAAGGTGCGCTTCTTCTTTCCACGCAGAGTGGGTTCGGTATATCTTCTAAAATCTGCGGCGGCTTCGGGATCTGCATATGCATTGGGTAGCAATCGCAAGAGCACGGGATCTTCTGGAACCACTACCTCTTCAGGGGCGGCCTTGAGTTGTGCCATTAACTGAGCAAAGGGATCGCTCTCATCGTAATGATGATTAAAATCCCCTTCACCTAAGAGCTCGAGTAACTGCTCTACAAGATTAATAAGTATGTGCGCCTCATCGATCGTGAGATCGAGAGAGTAAATACCATCCTCGCGAGAAAAGGCAGACATCAGTTAGAACTTATCGTCGCGTTGCAAAGTGGCCCACAGTCCATGTTCATGAAGGCGTTGCACATCGCGCTCCATCTCTTCACGTGAACCGGTTGATACTGCAGCCCGACCCTCATTGTGAACTTGCATCATTAATTCGTGGGCACGCTCCTGAGTAAATCCAAAGAGCTTGATAAATACAAAAGTTACATAGCTCATCAAATTAACGGGGTCATCCCAGACAATTGTCACCCAGGGTTTATCCACGAGTTGCGATATATCTAGATCAGATTCAATCATCGTATCTGTAGCCATACCGCCTCCAATCGTCAATTAAGGGTGAGTTAACGAACCCAAACAATAACAAAGCTAGATTGCGTAAGGGCAAAGTTCTGGTCGGCCGGTACATGCACTTGGTACGGTGTAAATCCGGGAGTGGAGTTTGTGACTGTGAAAATCGCCTTTCCTGAATCATCGGTGAGTGCGCTTGCACCATTACTAAGGAGAACTGATATACCCGCAAGCGCTGGAGTTACCTGCGCACTGATTGTGTATGGAACTCCGGACTTCATTGATGCAGGGGCGTTCCAGGTTAATAAGCGGTTAACGCTGATCGCAACGGTTGGGGTATCTCCCTCTAATCTCTGCCAGGTGCCCTCCGAGAACATACGGATGTTGGTATTGCCCGTGAGTGTGAGGCTGGTGGTGAAGGAACCATCTGATCCGGTAACGCCATCTTGCACGGTGGTCCAAAGACCACCAGGTGCTTGAACTTGCAGGTGCACTGGAACTCCAACCACCGGAGTTTTATCAGGCAGGGCAAATGTTCCAATGACCTGTGTCGGCGTACCGATCGTGATGGATGTTGAGTCAACGTGGAGTGAAGCGCTGATTGAGTCAGGCGCGATTGATAGGGCTACGGCTCGAATGGATTGGAATGCGGTGGGATCTTCCATCCCCAGAGTCCACTCGGTTAATCCACCGAGATGAAATTGAGAAACCAAATTCGCGCGCGCGGTATAACTTTGCGCATTTTGATACCAGACGGTGCGATAGGCGGTGCACGTAGTGAGCGCGCCTGTAGAGGTCGTACCGTTATAGGTTTTTTGATAGGTAAATGATGATTCAGCAAATGTTTGGTTATAGGTCGGAGTCGCGCCATAGGTAGCGGCTAGGGCGGCGACATCATGCATGACAACAGTGGATACAACTCCGGGTGCAACAGTTTTACTATAATTGATAGGAAGGGTTGGGCAGGTTCCAATTACCTTTGTCACCCAGTCGCGACCATATCCAGGAATTCCGATATAGATCTTGGAAGCTGGAATGACCGAAGCAGCGTAGGTGACTGCATTGGTAGTCCACTGCAGAGGTCCAATTGGGCCTGGGCTACTTGTCGAATAGTCATAAGCCATAATGTGAAGTTGATCGATAAAGCCCGCCACTTGCGACCAGGCGTAAAGGTAATACCCCTTCTTTCCAGATGCAGGATCAAAGAGTGGTGGGGTTGTAATTGAAAGGAGTTTTCCTTGCGCATGAAGCGCGGTAGATAAATCTGAAATGAATTGCACCCAACGAGTTTGTGTGGTTGGCCAGGTAGAAATTGAATCGACGAAGGCAAAGTTTTCAAAGTCGAGATCAATTCCATCAAAATTATTTTGCATCACCAAGGCGAGAATTGCGTTGACAATATTCGCTCTCGATGTTGGGTTAGCCAGAAGATTGGAGAGAACGAGTTGTGAACTCTTTCCAGTCTTTGGATCAACCGCTGTGCCATCGGTGATTGTCGGAAGAATTTTGAAGCCGGCCGCTTGCATTGATTGCAAGGGAGTCGCCATGGGAGTACTTGGGTTAGCTGGCGTATACAAATCCGCAATTTTATTTTGATCTCGCAACGTGTACCAGAATGGATAAACCTGCGAGATGAGATCGGCATTGAGAATTGCAGATGGCAGTGAGGTCTTCATCGAATAATAAGGAATCCAGCCAGTCAGAATCTTCCGGGGTTGCCCGAGCCCACCCGAAGGAATCGAAGGAGTTGCGCCAGGGGTCGGAGTTGGCGAGGGAAATACCGAGGAGGTTGATGGCGTCGCGGTAGGTGTTGGGGTGCTATCGGCGTAAGAGATTGTTGAAGTTGTCGCGAATACCAGCGCGGCTACGCCCAATCCAGCAGTACGAATGAGCGCGGACCCTCTGGGCCTCACTCTTTCTTCAATCCGTCGAAAATCTCTTTACACGTTGGGCATATCGGGAATTTCTCGGGATCACGGCTTGGCACCCACTTCTTGCCACAGAGGGCGCGGACCGGTTTTCCAGTCACCATCGCTTCGGTGATCTTCTCTTTGCGCACATAGTGCGAGAAGCGTTCGTGATCACCCTCATCAGTTGGGGCTAGGCGCTCCTCTTCAAGAGTATCCGTGCCGCCAATCCCAATCGGCTCACCACGAGAGGGGGCGAAAGGGTTTTTCATAACCCCAATGTTATCGCCTACGATTACGTAATGAAGGATCTACTGCGTACCTCCGACCTCTCCCCTGCAGATGTCGAGCTGCTCCTCGATACGGCAGCGCAATTCGCGGTAAAACCATTCTTAGCAAATACCGCCCTTGCCAATCGCACTGTAGCCATCTACATGACTAAGCCTTCGACGCGTACTCGCCTTGCCTCAGAAACTGCTGTGGCTCACCTGGGTGGGTCTCCGATTTTTATTCGTGGAGATGATCTGCAAATCGGTCGAGGTGAGACTATTGCCGATACCGCACGGATCATCAGCGGGTATGCATCAGCCCTGATCATTCGTACCTTTAAACAATCTGATGTTGATGAACTTGGTGCTAACTCGACTATCCCCATCATTAACGGATTAACCGATGATGATCATCCAACTCAACTACTTGCTGATTGGGTAACTATCCGTGAAGCCTTTGGAAAAGATATTGCAGGCCGAAAATTTACATATGTGGGAGATGGCAACAATATGGCGCATGCTTGGCTAACCATGGGAGCAATCATGGGCGCGCACGTTGTGGTTGCAACTCCTGGTGGTTCTTATGCACCCGATATTTCTGCAGTGAGTAAAGCACAGGAGATTGCCGCCAAGACCGGGGCAAAGATTGAGGTACTCACTGATCCTGAAGCTGCTGCCAAGGATGCGAGTGTTTTGTACACCGATGTGTGGATGTCGATGGGTGATCCTGAAGAGGAGAGAGTTTCCAAACTTAAGGCGCTCGCTCCATTTGCGGTAGATAAGAAGCTAATGGATCTGACTGTTCCAGACTCAATCTTTATGCACTGCTTGCCAGCGCACCGCGGTGAAGAGGTTTCTGCTGAGGTTATTGATGGGGAGCGCTCTGTCATCTGGCGTGAGGCATATCACCGTCGGACAACAATCCAGGCAATTTTATATCACTTAGTTCGCGGTGAATTGAGTGGGAACACCTATTAATTAGGTTTTGCCGGGTTTTAACGTAAAAAATCTATGAATTGAGTTGCGTACTGGCTAGATTGACGCCATGCGTGTAGCCGTTCCTAAAGAAACACGACCTGGCGAAAAACGAGTCGCCCTCGTCCCCGACATCATTTCTAAGCTGACTAAAGCTGGACTTGAAGTCATCATTGAATCCGGAGCAGGTGTTGCCTCTGAATTTTCAGATGCGCAATTCACTGCAGCTGGTGCAACCGTCAAGAGCGGAAATGTCATCAACGATGCCGATGTAGTTCTATCGGTCCAACCGTTGACGCCCGATGCGATGAAGTCGCTTAAAAAGGGTGCCATTACTATCTCATTCCTATCTCCTACGACCGCGACCGATTCCATCGATGCGGCAGTATCGGCTGGAGTCACAGCAATCTCACTTGAGTTGGTCCCACGTATCTCACGTGCCCAATCAATGGATGCGCTGACCTCTCAAGCCCTCTGCGCTGGATACAAAGCGGTATTAGTAGGTGCAGAACTTTCACCTCGCTTCTTCCCATTACTTATGACGGCAGCAGGAACTGTTACTCCTGCAAATGTGGTTGTACTTGGTGCCGGTGTTGCTGGATTGCAAGCGATTGCAACAGCAAAGCGACTAGGCGCAGTAGTGAGTGCCTATGATGTTCGTCCAGCTTCGGCCGATGAGGTTAAGTCGATGGGTGCCAAGTTCATCACCCTTGAACTTGAAGCTCTCGAGGGTTCTGGCGGATATGCGCGCGAGATGACAGAGGATCGTGCCGCAAAGCAGCGCGAACTCTTAACTCCGTACATCGCTGCGGCAAATGTCTTGATTACAACTGCGGCTGTTCCGGGTCGCCCAGCTCCACGATTGGTTACCGCAGATATGGTCGCCGCAATGGCTCCAGGGTCTGTCGTTGTAGATCTCGCTGCCGAGACTGGTGGAAATGTAGAAGGCACTAAACCTGGTGAAATTGTCACCACGGCCAATGGAGTAAAGATGTGGGGCGGCAAGGATGTTCCGAGCCAGCTCGCATTCCACGCTTCGATGCTCTTCTCACGCAACGTTGTAAACCTCCTTCTCTTGATGGTTAAAGAAGGTCAGGTAGTTCCAAACTTTGAGGATGAAATTATCGATGCTGCAACGGTCACGATGAACGGCGAAAATCGCAAGGGAGCTAAATAAATGAGTAACTTGGCGCTTTTATCCATCTTCGTACTTTCAATCTTCATCGGATTCGAAGTAGTTTCAAAGGTTTCGACCACTTTGCATACACCGTTGATGTCTGGTGCAAATGCTATTCACGGAATTATCTTGGTTGGTGCCATCACTGTTACCGACCACGCGAGCAACAACATTCAACTCGGCTTAGGTACTGCCGCGGTAGTTCTTGCAACAGTAAATATGGTCGGTGGATTTGTAGTTACAGATCGGATGCTTGAGATGTTCAAGGGTAAGCCTCGCGTCAAAAAGGATGCAGAAGTTGCAGGAGGTGAGAGCAAGTGAACGAGAATCTCTATGGCGTTTTAACCCTCTTTGTATCCGTCTGCTTCATCTTGGCTTTGAAGGGACTCTCCTCCCCTAAATCTGCTCGTCGCGGAAATCTAATCGGCGCTGCTGGTGCATTTATCGCAACAGATTTGGTCTTCTTCTCGCCTGGAATGACCCACCAACATAAATGGTGGATTCTCGGAGCGATCTTCTTCGGCGTAATAGTCGGAGTTCCGGCTGCACGCAAGATTCAGATGACTCAGATGCCTCAACTTGTTGCACTCTTCAATGGTGTGGGTGGTGGCGCTGCTGCTCTCGTAGCCATTGTTGAATACTTAAAGCTCGGTGCAGGTGCAAGTACTGCAGAGGTAATCGCTACAGTATTCACAGTCATCGTGGGTTGTGTTTCGTTCTCTGGCTCTGTCGTGACATTCTTAAAATTGCAAGAGATCATGACAACTCGCCCCGTGGTATTTCCTGGTGGTCGATTCGTTATCGCAGCGACTCTCGCTGGAACCTTGGGTTGCGCCGAATGGGTAATTCATTCACTTGGCAATACCTCTCTAACGGTTATGGCCGTTCTCGCGCTTCTATTTGGTGTGCTCTTCGTACTTCCAGTTGGTGGCGCAGATGTACCAATCGTTATCTCACTTCTTAACGCCTTCACTGGTCTGACAGTTGCCGCGAGCGGTTATGTACTGCAATCAACGCTTCTGATTGTGGCTGGAACCCTCGTTGGAGCCTCCGGAACAATCTTGACTCGCTTGATGGCAGCGGCGATGGGTCGCTCACTCTTTGGAACTCTCTTTGGAGCCTTTACTGCAAAGCCTCAGGCTGCAGTTGAAGGTGGCGAAGTTCGTTCGGTGAAGTCGAGTTCTCCTGATGATGTAGCAATCCTGCTCAACTACGCACAACGCGTGGTTATCGTTCCTGGCTTCGGCCTTGCTGTTGCTCAAGCTCAGCACACCGTTCGCGAGTTAGCTGATTTGTTGACTAGCAAAGGGGTTGATGTCGCTTACGGTATTCACCCAGTTGCAGGACGTATGCCAGGACATATGAACGTGCTACTCGCTGAAGCGAATGTTCCATATGAGCAATTGGTTGAGATGGATGAGGTAAACCCAACATTCCCTCAGACGGATGTAGTCCTTGTAGTTGGTGCAAACGATGTCGTTAACCCTGCTGCTAAGACAACGCCTGGTTGCCCAATTTATGGAATGCCAATCTTGGATGTAGCTGATGCCGGCAATGTTATTTTCTTGAAGCGCTCGATGCGCCCAGGATTTGCTGGAATCGAAAATGAACTCTTGTACGATCCAAAGACTTCATTGCTCTTTGGTGATGCAAAGGATTCACTAACAAAGGTTGTGAGCGCGCTTAAGGCGCTTTAATTTAACTTGCCACGAACTAGCTGAGCCGGCCATTTAATGTCGGCTCCTAGTACGTGGGCTGCGTGAAGCGGCCATCGTGGGTTTCGAAGCATCTCGCGTCCAAGCATTACCGCATCAGCTTGTCCGCTCTCGATAATCGCATTTGCTTGAACTGGATCTGTAATCGCACCAACTGCGGAAGCTTTAATTGTTGATCCATGTTTAATCGCCTCGGCGAATGGGACTTGGTAGCCAGGTCCTACGGCAATCTTGGCGTTGTGAACATTTCCGCCACTCGATGCATCAATGAGGTCGACCCCGAGCGG
>CANCUC010000016.1 GCA_947381255.1 Actinomycetota bacterium | reverse complement strand
GCGGATGAGCTGACCTTTCTCGATATCTCAGCATCGGTAGAAGAACGTTCAACAACACTTGAAATGGTTTCACGCACTGCTGAGCAGGTATTTATTCCGCTCACGGTTGGCGGTGGAATTCGTGAAGCATCCGATGTGGATCGTCTCCTGCGTGCCGGTGCCGATAAGGTCGGTGTGAACACCGCAGCAATTTTGAGACCGCTTTTAATTAATGAGATCGCAGATCGCTTTGGCAACCAGGTATTAGTTCTCTCGGTCGATGCACGTAGAGGAGAGACACCTTCTGGATTTGAAGTAACAACTCATGGCGGAAGAACTGGAACTGGGATCGATGCTTACGCCTGGATAGAAGAAGCGACAGAGCGCGGAGTGGGGGAGATTCTTCTTAACTCTATGGATGCCGATGGAACTCGCTCTGGTTATGACCTTGAGATGATTCGAGGAGTTCGTCAGATCACTCATGTTCCATTGATTGCCAGCGGCGGAGCGGGCACGTTAGAGGATTTCTCTGATGCTCTCCTCGCGGGCGCCGACGCGCTCTTGGCGGCAAGCGTCTTTCATTTTCAAACATTTACTATTGATCAAGTGAAGGCCGATCTCGCCCTTCACGGATATCCGGTACGCCGATAGGCGGGCTTAAGGCAGAATAGGAAAGTGAAAATCCCAGAAGAGGTGAGCGCACATTTTGCCGCCGGAACTCTCATCGCAGCAATTGCGCAGGATTATTCAAATAAAGAAGTACTCATGATTGCTTGGATGAATCAAGAGGCGCTAGAGCAAACTTTAGAAACGGGAAATGTGACCTACTGGAGCCGCAGTCGCAACCAACTGTGGGTCAAAGGAGAGAGTTCGGGTCACACCCAACGCCTCATCTCGATGCGATATGACTGCGATGGAGATGCGCTACTTCTTGAAGTTGATCAGAGAGGAGCGGCTTGCCATACCGGCGAGCGAAGTTGCTTCTATCGAGAGATCGGGATTGATTCGTGAGCAAGACAGAGTTGTCACTTGAGGAATTTAGAACCCTTGCTAAGGAGTTCAATGTAATTCCGGTTTCCAGGCGTTACCTCGCCGATCATCACACCCCGCTCTCGCTCTACAAAGCTTTGGCCGGAGATCGCGCCGGGACATTTCTCTTGGAATCAGCAGAACACGGGGGAGTGTGGTCGCGTTACTCCTTCATTGGAATTTCAAGTGCATCAACTTTGACTGAAATGGATGGCAAGGCGGCGTGGATTGGCACGGTCCCAAATGGAGCGCCGACCGATATAGACCCATTGGATGCGCTTCGAATTACCGCTAAACATCTGCGGTCGCCAAACCTTCCGCACCTGCCACCTCTCACTGGTGGACTGGTTGGTTATGCCAGTTATGAAATCGTGCGCAGACTTGAGAAACTTCCGGATCTATCTAAGAAGGATCTAGAGCTTCCAGAGATTGCCTTTATGTTGACCTCTGATTTAGCGGTCTTTGATCATTTCGATGGAACTCTCACCTTGATCGCCAATGCAATCAACTGGGACGGAAGCGTTGAACGCGTTGATGAGGCTTACGCCGATGCTCTTGCTCGCCTTGATGCGCTCGAAGTAACTTTGAAAGCTCCCCAACTTCCGGGAATTAATCTGCCGCTAACGAAAGAGCCCCCTTCATATAAGCGCGATATGAGTTCTGTGGACTACCAAGCGAAGGTTGAAATATTAAAAGAAGAGATTCGTGCGGGTGAAGCATTTCAAATCGTTCTATCGCAACGATTTGTGATGGATAGCACGGCAGATCCCTTTGATATCTATCGCGCACTGCGAGCCTCAAATCCAAGTCCTTACATGTATCTCTTCCGCTTCGCAGATGGATTATCGGTTGTTGGCTCCAGCCCAGAAGCACTTGTAAAGATTCAAGGCAAGGATGTGATGCTCCATCCGATCGCTGGAACCAGACCACGTTCGGCTGATCCTGAAATTGATCAGCGTCATAGTGAAGAATTGTTGGCAGACCCTAAAGAACGCGCCGAGCATTTAATGCTGGTTGATTTGGGACGCAATGATCTTGGACGGGTATGCGCACCGGGAACCGTTGAAGTCGTTGAATTTATGCAGGTAGAACGCTTCTCCCACGTGATGCATATTGTTTCGACTGTCACAGGTCAGTTAGCTGATGATTCGAGTGCGGTCGATGCCCTCCTCGCTGTCTTCCCAGCAGGCACCCTCTCGGGCGCTCCAAAACCTCGAGCGATGGAGATCATTGAAGAGAATGAACCAACCCGCCGTGGCATTTATGCGGGAACTATTGGTTATCTAGATTTCCGCGGAAATATTGATGCTTGTATCGCCATTCGTACCGCGGTCATCAAAGATGGAAAAGCTTACGTACAAGCAGGTGCAGGAATAGTTGCAGATTCAGTTCCGCTCACTGAAGATCAAGAGTGCGAAAATAAGGCAGCGGCAGTTCTGGGAGCCATCGCAACCGCTAACCAAATGAGTTCCTTGTAGATGTTGATCCTAAAGTTGGTAATCGTTGCGGCGCTCTTTATTCTCTTTATTTATCTCTCAGTACGACTCACAAAGCGCGGTCTATCAAAACGCTATGAGCCTAGGGCTCAGACTCCATGGAACTCACTTAATGAAGGTCAGGATCCAACCTTATGAGCACCGTTCTTGATTCCATTATCGAAGGAGTGCTTGAAGACCTCGAGGCTCGTCGAATTTCTGAGATAGAACTTCTCCAACAAATCTCCGCAGCAGGAAGAGTTCGTGATGCTTACGCGGCTCTGGCAAATTCCGGAACTCAAATTATTGCCGAGGTAAAACGCGCCTCCCCGAGTAAGGGTCCACTTGCAAATATTGCAGATCCCGCTTCATTAGCGATGGAGTATGAAAAGGCCGGCGCAGCTGTAATTAGTGTTTTGACTGAGGCTCGTAGATTCTCCGGTTCTATTGACGATTTAAAGCTGGTGCGAAATTCAGTCGCACTTCCAGTGCTCCGTAAAGATTTCATAGTTACCGAATATCAAGTGAGGGAAACCCGCGCAATCGGTGGCGACTTAATGTTGTTGATCGTGGCTGCACTTGATGATCATCAACTTCTCGATTATCAATCTTTGGCTCGAGAACTTGGTATGAGTGTTCTGGTTGAGGTTCACGATCAGCAGGAACTCGAGAGGGCGGTCGCAGTTGATGCTTCGATTATTGGAGTTAACGCGAGAAATTTGAAGACTCTTGAAATTAATGAAGGTGCTTTTGCAGAACTCTTACCCCTGATCCCTGAGGGAATTATCAGGATCGCTGAATCTGGCATATCAACGAGAGAACAAGTCGCTCTGGCGGAAAGTTATGGAGCGAAGGCGATATTGGTGGGGGAGACTTTGGTTAGGGCCGGCGATCCAGCCCAAGCCATAATGACCCTGCTCGGAAGATAGTTCGCTGGTACCTTTCAGCCATGAGCCTCGCTGTTGATTCCGACATCATCGGGCATTTTGGACCCTACGGTGGACGCTTCGTTCCTGAAGCCCTAATCGGTGCGCTAGATGAATTAGCTCTAGCCCACGAGGTGGCCCAAAAAGACCCCTCCTTCCAAGCCGAACTCGCTGAGCTCCATCGCACATATACGGGGCGCCCCAGCATCATCACAGAGGTAAAGCGATTTGCCGAGCATGCCGGTGGTGCGCGGGTCTTTCTGAAACGTGAAGATTTAAATCACACGGGAAGCCACAAGATCAATAATGTTTTGGGCCAAGCGCTCCTCACCAAACGGATGGGCAAGAAGCGCATCATCGCTGAAACTGGCGCCGGCCAACATGGCGTTGCCTCAGCTACGGCAGCGGCTCTGATGGGTCTTGAGTGTGTTGTGTATATGGGCGAGGAAGATACAAAGCGCCAATCACTCAATGTTGCACGTATGAAATTACTTGGAGCAGAAGTCATTCCTGTAACTCAAGGCAGCAAGACCTTGAAAGATGCGATCAACGAAGCGATGCGCGATTGGGTCACCAATGTTGAGACTACTCATTATCTCCTTGGCACTGTTGCCGGTCCTCATCCCTTCCCAACGATGGTTCGAGATTTCCATCGAATCATCGGCATCGAAGCGCGCGCGCAGATGTTGGAATTGCTCGGACGCCTTCCAGATGTAATTCTCGCTTGTGTTGGCGGAGGTTCAAATGCAATTGGAATCTTCCATCCATTTCTAGATGATGCAGGTGTTCGTCTGATTGGTTTAGAGGCGGGTGGATCTGGCGTTGAAACTGGATTACACGCTGCGACCATTAGCGGAGGATCTCCAGGAGTTCTTCATGGAACTCGCTCCTATGTTCTTCAGGATAAGAACGGTCAGACAATTGAATCTCACTCAATCTCTGCTGGCCTTGATTACCCGGGTGTTGGTCCAGAGCACGCCTACCTCAATGACATCGGTCGCGCCGAGTATCGCCCCGTAACAGATGCACAAGCTATGGAAGCCTTTGCACTTCTTTGTAAGACCGAGGGAATCATTCCGGCAATTGAGAGCGCACACGCGCTTGCAGGAACGATGCAAGTTGGAAAAGAGTTAGGACCAGATGCGATTCTGCTCGTGAATCTCTCCGGACGTGGAGATAAAGATGTACAGACAGCAGCTGAGTACTTTGGAATTCCACTCTAATGAGCACGCCACTTGACGAGCTATTTGTAAGAGTTCGCTCTGAAAATCGCGCAGCACTCATCGGCTATCTACCAGCAGGCTTTCCAACTCAAGAGGGTTGCATTGCAGCGTTAACCGCGATGGTTGAAGGTGGAGTCGATGCGGTAGAAATTGGATATCCCTACAGCGATCCAGTGATGGATGGTCCAGTTATTCAGGCTGCCGCAGATACCTCACTTCGCAATGGAACGGGTGCTCAAGAGGTAATGGCTACCCTTGCTGCAATTTCCAAGGTTGCACCTTCCGTGGTCATGACATATTGGAATCCGATTGAGCGATATGGCGTTGAAAATTTTCTCAAAGATTTAAAGGCTAATGGTGGCTCTGGTGTCATTACTCCAGATCTGACAATCGAAGAGTCTGAGCTCTGGATCGCATCATCTAACTCGCATGACACAAATCGTATTTATGTCGTTGCCCCAAGCACCTCAGATGATCGACTACGTAAGGTCACCGAAGCGACTTCGGGATTTGTCTATGCCGCATCCCTCATGGGGGTTACAGGTACTCGAACTTCAGTCTCTAGCAGCGCTCAATCTCTAGTCAGCAAACTCAGAACGGTGACCAATCTGCCCATTGCTGTGGGTCTTGGAGTTTCGACTCCCGATCAAGCCCGCGAAGTTGCTCAGTATGCCGATGGCGTGATTGTTGGTTCAGCCTTCATCCGCTTGCTCCAAGAGAGTTCTACGCTCGCTGAGGGAGTCGAAAAAGTCCGAGAATTGGCTCAGGATTTGTCCAAAGGATTGAGTCGAGCCTAAAAGTGCTGTAACTCTACAATAGAGTAAGTCAGTATTGAATTAGCAACCGTCACGTCAAAGACTGGAATCGGGGAAAGTTACAGATGGCAAGTAAAAAAGTAGATAAGCATGCCAAGCCAGCGAAGCAGGGCGATAAGTTCACTCGTTATCTCGTCATTGGAATGATCGCATTTGTCTTAATCGCTGGCCTCGGCGCCGCCCTCGCGAAGAACAATGCAAATTCTCACGTCTCCCTTCCTTCTCGTGTAACCAAGAGCAACGGTTATGGAATCACATTTAATCCAACCGCCAAGGTGAAGGTTGATATGTACGAGGATTTCCGTTGCCCTAACTGCCGCAACTTTGAAGCAGTCAACAACACCTACATTGATGGGCTAGTACAAGCGGGAAAGATTCAGGCTGTCTACCACCCAATGCACTTCATCGCTTCCGATTCAGAGCTCACGGCAGCAGCTGCAGCATGTGCCTCGGACCAGGGTAAGTACCTCCAGATGCACAAAGCGCTCTACGTCAATCAACCAACAACTGCGCAAGCGGCGGAAAATGCTCCATATTGGACAAATGCAACTTTGATTCTGCTTGGTCACTCGATTGGTATTACGGCGAAGTCCTTCGACACGTGTATTACAAGTGGCAAGTACATTACCTGGGCATCAAAGGTAAATGATGATGCAGCCAAGAAGAACATCAATGCGACACCAACAGTCATCGTTAATGGCAAGACACTTCCACTTGCAACAGATTACGATGCCAAGAAGTTCACTAAGGTTCTTACAGATCTCGGCGTTAAGTAGTCCATTCCTTGTTTGATCGCTTTATCCCAACTCCATCGAGTAATTCGATTGAGTTGGGGGCGATAACTATCCATTATTACGCGCTCTCAATTTTGCTTGGCATTATTGCCGCCCTGACGCTGGGGTCCTATCGCTGGAAGCGCGCCGGAGGCGTAACCTCCGAGCTTTATGATCTCGCCATTTACGTTATTCCCGCAGGAATTCTTGGGGGACGGATCTATCACGTCATCACCACCCCCGAACTTTATTTTGGCTCTGGTGGCCATCTCCAAAACGCCTTCAAGATTTGGGAGGGCGGCATGGGCATCTGGGGAGCGGTAGCGCTTGGAACTGCAGTTGCATTCCTGTACTTCAAAATCAAGCCGCGAAGTATCACTTTTGCACAAGCACTGGATGCACTGGCTCCTGGAATTTTGATTGCTCAAGGTATTGGTCGTTGGGGAAATTGGTTTAACCATGAACTCTTTGGCGGTCCAACGAAACTTCCATGGGGCTTAAAAATCCCTTTCGTAGATCGACCTACAGGTTATTCGCAATTCGCCACCTTCCACCCAACTTTCCTTTATGAGTCACTGTGGTGTTTCATATGCGCACTTGCGATTTTGACTTTGCCACAAGTAAAGCGACTTAAGCCCGGAAATACTTTCCTGCTTTACATCTCGCTCTATTGTCTGGGTCGGATGGGAATTGAGGCGCTTCGTATCGATTTCGCCCACCACATCCTGGGGCTTCGCTTGAATGTATGGGTAGCCCTCATCATTGGAGTCATATCCGCAACGTTCATATTCAAAAGAGAGCGTGCAACCAATCCTGGGAACGTGAGTTAGGTAAGATATTTCCATGAGTTTAGAAGCTGTGTATAAGCGAAACGAACACCACCGTGGGAGTAAATCTGGATGGCTACGCGCCGCTGTCCTCGGTGCAAACGACGGGCTTGTATCAAATGCCTCACTCCTCATTGGAGTAGCCGCTGCTGGTCGAAGCAGTTTTCTAGCGATCGCAGGAATCTCGGGTATCGCCGCTGGTTCGATGTCGATGGCTGTTGGTGAGTACATCTCCGTTCAGTCACAGGCGGATATTGAAGCCTCAGATCGTCAGATGGAGATTGATCACCTCGCCTTAGATCCTGATGGTGAGTTGGAAGAGTTAACGCAGATCTACCAGGAGCGTGGTTTAGAGCGTCCACTTGCCGAGCAAGTAGCCGCAGCGCTCACTGCTAAAGATCCCCTAGCCGCCCACCTGCGCGATGAGCTTGGTCATCATGAGAACAACGAGGCAAAGCCGGCGCAAGCATCAATAGCATCCGCTATCAGTTTCGCCCTGGGAGCGACTGTTCCGCTCATTGGAGCTCTCATCGGCGGTACCGGAACCAAGGTCACGCTCATTATTCTCTTTGCAATGTTGGGCCTCTTCACAACAGGCGCCATCTCCTCGCGTTTAGCTGGCTCACCTTTGGTTCGCACGATCCTGCGGGTGATGATTGGGGGAGCCATAGGTATGGCAATCACCGCTGGTATCGGAGCCCTCGCTCACATTTAACTCGCTTGGATTACTTGTAGGTAACTCTGGCACCAGAGCGCCTGCCTAATTGATACTCTTTTCCACTGCCTGGGTTCTCCTGGGCGTTCTGCTGTTGGGCCACTGACGTCCCGACCGTTCTTTAGGAGCGATCGTGACCCTCTTTTCTTCTCTGCCACCTGCACAAGGGCTTTACAACCCTGCGGATGAACATGATGCCTGTGGCGTCGCGATGATCGCGACCCTCAAGAAAGAGCCAACACACGAGATTGTCGCTCAAGCCCTTACTGCACTTCGCAATCTCGAGCACCGTGGAGCTTCCGGCGCAGAGCCAGATAGCGGTGATGGCGCAGGAATTTTGATTCGTATTCCAGATGAGTTTTATCGCAGCGTTGTTGAATTTGATTTACCACCCGCTGGATCCTATGCAACCGGTATCGCATTTATAGATAAAGAGTTTGATGATCTGCCAGGTGTTGTAAAGATTGCAGAAGAAGAGAATCTCTCCATTCTTGGTTGGCGCGAGCTTCCAACTGATGATTCATCGCTAGGAACGACTGCGCTCTCGGTTATGCCGCGTTTTGTACAGCTTTTTATCGCCGGAAAGAATAATGAGAGCGATTTGGAACTCGATCGACTCGCATTCTGTTTCCGCAAGAGAGTGGAGCATGCGCTACCAATTTATTTCCCATCTCTCTCCGCGCGCACCATTGTTTACAAGGGCATGCTTACCACTGGACAACTTGAGGAGTTCTTCCCTGATCTCTCCAATGAATTGGTGAAGTCTCCACTCGCACTAGTTCACTCACGTTTCTCAACTAATACCTTCCCTTCGTGGCCATTGGCTCACCCGTATCGCTACATCGCGCATAACGGTGAAATCAATACCGTCCGCGGAAATCGAAATTGGATGCGCGCTCGTGAAGCGCTCCTAGCAAGTCCGCTTATTCCTGGTGATATATCTCGACTCTTCCCAATTGTGCAGCCATCAGGAAGTGACTCCGCATCATTCGATGAAGTACTAGAACTGCTCTATCTCACCGGACGCTCACTCCCACATTCAATTTTGATGATGATCCCAGAGGCTTGGGAGAACAGCACCACCATGTCGCAAGAGCGCAGAGATTTCTACGCCTTCCACTCATCGCTCATGGAGCCTTGGGATGGACCTGCATGCGTGACCTTTACCGATGGATCTCAAGTTGGTGCAGTGCTCGATCGCAATGGTCTACGCCCATCTCGTTTCTGGGTAACCGATGATGGTTTGGTAATTCTCGCCTCTGAAGTTGGCGTGCTAGATATTGATCCAGCAAAGGTAGTTCGCAAGGGACGCCTGCAGCCTGGTCGCATGTTCTTGGTCGACATCGCAGAAGGTCGCATCATTGAGGATGGCGAGATTAAGGATTCACTCGCTGCTGCTCACCCGTATGGCGAGTGGTTAAGTGAAGGAGTTGTTCGCCTGGCAGATCTTCCATCTCGCGAGCACATCATCTATCCGCACTCATCTGTGCTCCGTCGTCAACGCGCATTCGGTTACACTGAGGAAGAGCTTCGCATCATCATTGCGCCGATGGCGAAGAATGGCGCAGAGCCTCTTGGATCGATGGGTACAGATAGCCCAATTGCAGCTCTCTCAGATAAGCCACGCCTGCTCTTTGATTACTTTGCACAACTCTTTGCTCAAGTAACTAATCCGCCTCTCGATGCAATTCGAGAAGAGTTGGTAACGAGTCTTGGACAAACAATTGGAGCGGAATCAAATCTGCTTAATCCCTCAGCAGACTCCTGTCGTCAGATCTCACTTGATTTCCCGGTGATTGATAATGATGAGCTTGCAAAGATCATTCACGTAAATGCCGATGGCGAGCATCCAAACTTTGATGCTCACGTTGTGCGTGGACTCTTCCCGGCACTTGGTGGGGGAGAATCACTACGCGACCGCATCGAAGAGATTCGTGCGGAGGTATCAGAAGCAATTTCACATGGTGCTCGCATCATCGTTCTCTCCGATAGAGATGGCGATAGCGAAGAGGCGCCAATTCCAACCTTGTTATTGACCGCTGCAGTTCATCATCACCTCATTCGTGAGAAGACCCGTACCCGCGTCAGTTTGGTTATCGAGAGCGGTGAGGTTCGCGAAGTTCACCACGTGGCATTGCTCGTTGGTTTTGGAGCATCTGCCGTTAACCCATACCTCGCTATGGAGAGCGCGGAAGATTTGGTTCGCCAAGGCGTTATCACCGGCATTACCCCCGAGAAGGCAGTTGCTAATCTCATCAAATCTTTGGGCAAGGGTGTGCTTAAAGTTATGTCGAAGATGGGTATCTCAACTATCGCTTCGTATCATGGCGCTCAGGTCTTCGAGGCAATTGGTCTTTCTAGTGAAGTTGTCGACGAATACTTCACTGGCTTAACTTCAAGGTTGGGTGGAGTTTCACTCGACACCTTGGCGGACGAGACAATCAAGCGTCACCACATTGCCTATCCACCAATGGGTGAAATCCCAGGTACTAAGAAGCTTCCAATCGGTGGCGAGTATCAATGGCGCCGCGAAGGTGAACCACACCTTTTCAATCCAGAGACTGTATTTAAGTTGCAGCATGCAACGCGCGCTAAGCGTTATGACATCTTCAAGCAGTACACCACCTTGGTTGATGATCAATCGAAGAACTTGATGACTTTGCGCGGGCTATTTACATTTAAAGAGGGTGTGCGTCGCCCAATCTCTATTGATGAGGTAGAGCCTGCCTCCGCAATCATTAAGCGTTTTGCTACTGGAGCCATGTCGTATGGATCCATCTCGCAAGAGGCTCATGAAACTCTTGCGATCGCTATGAACCGTCTTGGAGGAAAATCCAATACGGGTGAGGGCGGAGAAGATCCGGCGCGTAATACTCCAGATGCAAATGGAGACTCTCGTCGTTCATCAATCAAGCAGGTAGCTTCTGGTCGCTTTGGTGTCACAAGTGAATATCTAGTTAGCGCCGATGACATCCAAATCAA
>CANCUC010000015.1 GCA_947381255.1 Actinomycetota bacterium | reverse complement strand
GCTGCGACTGCATAGGTTGGGTTTTGATTCCAGAAACCAATCAAGAGGTATGAGGCTAAGCCCACGCCTTCCCATCCGACATAGAGGTTGAGGTATGAATCTCCAAGGACGAGAAGCAACATCGCCGCAATGAAGAGGTTGAGGTATGCGAAGAAACGGCGGCGATCCTTATCGTGATCCATATATGCAATGGAATAGATATGAATCAGAGTTCCAACGCCGGTGATAAGCAGGACAAAGCAGATTGAGAGTTGATCAAGTAGAAGCGATGCATCAACTTTAAAGTTACCGACCGAGATCCACTCAAAGAGTTTCTGGGTAGCTGCGCGGCTAGCACCAGTGTGCTTATGCATTGAGATGAACTCAGCAACGCCGATGCCAAATGTAGATGCTGAAATCAGTGTCGCGAACAAGTGACCCCACTTGTCGGCCATACGACCTAGGAGCAAGAGAAGCGCTGCGCTAAAGAGCGGAAGAGCGATGAGGTATACCAAGTGGCTGCTAGTTCTCATTAGTTCTTCAACAAACTGGCATCATCAACTGATGCCGATCGGCGGGAGCGGTAAATGGTGACGATGATTGCAAGTCCAACTACTACCTCACAGGCGGCGACCACCATCGTGAAGAAGGAAGCGACTTGACCATCAAGATTTCCATTGATGCGGGAGAAGGTAACAAGAGCCAAGTTAGAGGCGTTGAGCATCAACTCAATACACATAAAGATGACGATGGCGTTGCGACGAATCAATACGCCTAAGGCACCAATCGTAAATAAAATAACGGAGAGGTAGAGGTAATTCGAGATATCCATTTAGTCCTCCTGCTCTTCAATTGATTCAAGAGCAAATCCGCTGCTGGTGATGATGTCACCGCGTGAGCGCAACGTTTGCGAAACTGAGGTAGGCGCTGGAGAACCATCTGGAAGTAGAGCTGGAACATCTACCGCGTTATGGCGAGCGTAAACGCCGGGTGCTGGAAGACCTGCCGCCTCGGCCATTGAATCCTTGCGGAATCGAGCGATGGAGAGATCGCGCTGCGCAAAGGGAGAGCGAATCTTCTGGGAGTGAGCCAGAACCATCGCGCCAAGTGCTGCAGTAATAAGGAGAGCTGAAACAACTTCAAAGGCCCATACATATTGAGTGAAGAGAAGTTTGGCGAGACCCTGCACATTGCCATCTGAGTTCGCATCTTTAAGGCCTACAGCTGGAGCGCTAACGGTTGCACGTCCCACGAGGGAAACCATCAATCCGCCGAGGCCAATTGCTGCCAGTATGGATGGGATGCGTTGTCCCTTTAAGTTTTCAACAAATGATTCAGAGCTATCGACGCCGACCAACATAAGAATAAAGAGGAAGAGCATCATGACGGCGCCGGTGTAAACAACGATCTGCACAATTCCAAGGAAGAGCGCATCTTCGGCGATGTAGAAGATCGCGAGGGTAACCATGACCCAAGCCATCAAGAGCGCTGAGTGCACAGCTTTTTTCACAACTAAAATTCCAAGCGCGGCAATTACCGCTAGCGGTGCCAAAATCCAAAATTGAACCGCTTCTGGAGTCGCGGTGCGACCTACTGTGAGCGCAAAGTGGAAAGAGTTATGCAACATTACTTCTGCTCCTCAACAGCCTGCGAGGGATGTGAACCAGTGATCTCGCCCTTGTAATAATTGAGGTGAGAGGAATCTGGATACATTGGGTGAGGTGGGGAGATCATTCCGTTGCGAAGTGGTGCAAGGAGATCTTCCTTCTCAAAGATTAATTTTGCACGGCCGTTATCAGCGAGCTCATACTCGTTGGTCATGGTCAGCGCGCGAGTAGGGCAGGCCTCAATGCAAAGACCGCAGAAGATGCAGCGCAAGTAATTGATCTGATAAACCTGACCGAAACGCTCTCCTGGAGAGAAGCGAGCCTCTTCAGTGTTATCAGCGCCCTCTACATAAATCGCATCCGCTGGACAGGCCCAGGCGCAGAGTTCGCAACCAATGCACTTCTCGAGGCCATCTTCATAGCGATTGAGCTGGTGGCGACCATGGAAACGCTCAGCAGTTGGCTCTTTAACCTCTGGGTATTGCACCGTGTTGACCTTCTTGAACATGGTGGCAAAGGTGACCCAGAAACCAAGTAGTTGTTGGGAGAAACTCTTCGCTTCATCAGCCATTGTGATTCTCCATTTCTGCTTCAGCTTCAATCTCTTGAACGTGGGTAATCAGTGACTGGCCTGGCAGTGCTGGGACAGGAAAACGTGGGGCAGGAAGATCGGGAAGCACGTTCGCCGCCTTCGCCTTCTCAGTGGAGCGGTCATACAAGGTTGTGGCGAGCATGACGAGGAGAACAACTCCGATGCTAAAGCCGATAACCAATGGACGACTTACCGCGCGTTGAGACATCACGCGAAGAGTTGCAAGAACCAATATCCAAACCAAGCTGGTTGGGATCAAGACCTTCCAACCAAATTTCATGAACTGGTCATAGCGCAGACGTGGAAGCGTTCCGCGTAACCAGATGAAGAGGAAGAAGAATGCAGAGATTTTTGCGACAAACCAGAAGAGTGTGAACCAGCCGCCGAGCCAGCTCTCCGTAAATGTAAGCCCTGGAAGAGCGTGATATCCACCCATAAATAGCGTGGTCGCAAGTGCAGAAACTCCAACAATATTTACATACTCAGCAAGGAAGAAGAGCGCGAACTTAAGTGATGAGTACTCGGTGTGGAATCCACCAACGAGTTCACCTTCTGCTTCTGCAAGATCGAATGGTGCGCGGTTTGTCTCGCCGACCATTGAGATTACATAGATAACAAAGGATGGGAACAAGATGACCGAGAACCACCATTGATGTTGCGCGGCAACAATCTCTGAGGTCGACATGCTTCCGGAGTAGATAAAGACCGCGACAAGTGAGAGACCCATCGCAACTTCATAGGAAATAACTTGAGCGCTAGAGCGCAAACCGCCGAGGAGTGGGTAGGTAGAACCTGAAGACCAACCTGCGAGAACAATTCCATAAACGCCAATTGAAGCGATTGCCAAGATATACAAGACGCTCACTGGAAGATCGGTGAGCTGCATTGCAGTCTTATGACCAAAGAGAGTTACTGTGCCGGTAAATGGAATCACCGCAAATGCCATAAAGCATGTGGTGGCGGAAATAATTGGTGCGATGATAAAGACAACTTTGTCAGCTGCAGCAGGAATGAGATCCTCTTTTAGTGCGAGCTTCACACCATCTGCTAGTGATTGCAGCAATCCAAATTTTCCTACGCGGTTAGGTCCGATACGCATCTGCATTCGAGCAACTACCTTGCGTTCTGCCCAAATTGCCATCAAGGTACAAACGACGCAAAAAACAAATACGAGAAGACCTTTAACCAAGGTAATCCAACCTGGATCTTGGCCGAGTAATGCTGCTGTACTCATCGCTTTGCCACCTTTACCGCTCCGCGGGTAAATCCAAGGGAAGGAATCACTTGAGATCCTTCGGAGTTCCGTGGAACCCAGACCAAGTTATCGGCAATCTCGCGAATGGAGACTGGAAGTTCGATAGAGCCATGATCGCTAGAAATCTTTAGGTGATCTGCTTCGGTTACTCCAAGTTTTGCTGCGGTTGCGGACGAGATATGAGCCCTTGCCTGCTTTGCAGTTCCGGCAAGATTTGCCTCACCTTGTTGAAGTGCACCAAGGTCTAGCAAGAAGCGCCATGAAACAAGAGTGAACTCATCACTTGGTGCCGCCGCAAGCGCGCGTGGAGTAAAGGTTGACTTTGCACCATCCCAATTTCCGAGAGATTCAATCTCAGCGCGTGTAGCAGTGACTGTTGGAAGATTGATTGGCTTACCGAGAGCATCGGCAACCATCGAGAGAATTCGTACATCGCTACGTAGATCTACATCTTCCATCGCCTTATCAAAGTGACGAGCAGAGCCACGCCAATCGAGATAGGAGCCGGACTTCTCGGCGACCGCTGCAACTGGAAGGACTACATCGGCGATTGCAGTTACAGAGCTATTTGAAATCTCAAGAGAGACTACAAAGGTGTTGAGCAATTGGTTAAGTGCATCAGCAGATATATCCATTGGATCTACGCCACCAATGAGAACTGCATCAAGTGATTCATCATTGAGCGCTGCAAGAATTTGTGATGTTGATCGGCCTACGTTTTCAGGAAGCGAAGAGACTCCCCAGGCGCTTTGCACATCAACTCGTGCTGAACTATCTCCCACAGGGCGATTGCCAGGCAACAAGTTGCCGATTGCACCGGCAGCGATCGCACCACGTTCACCTGCACGACGAGGAATCCAAGCCAGTTTTGCACCAGTGGACTGCGCCAAGGCATATGCAGCTGAGAGGGTTCCCTCTACTTCTGCAGCACGTTCTCCGACCAGGATCACGCTCTGCGCGGTTAGGCCAGATACATCAGCAACACTTGAAACTAACTTCGCGCCAAGCTTCTTGCTTCCACGGCTTGCAAGAGGTGCATCTGAAATTACCGAGAGCGCACGCTTGCGGACATGACGGTAAATCCTTAGGAAGACGATTGGCGACTCTTCCTCTGGCTCAAAACCAACCAATACAACGTGATCTGCCTTATCAATGTCTGCATACGTAGTTTTTAAATCGGTAACGACACTAGCGAGGAAGTCACGCTCTTCATCTGTATGTGGGCGAGCACGGAAATCAATGTCATTGGTTCCAAGTGCTACACGAGCAAACTTTGAATATCCATAAGCATCTTCATGAGTGAGGCGTCCACCGGCAAGAACACCGACGCGCTTTCCAGCAAGTCCTGCGGCTGCGGCAGCAATAGCTTCTGGCCATGATGCTTCATGAAGCTCTCCATCAGCGCCGCGAACCAATGGGTTCTTCAAGCGCTCACGTGAGGAGATGTACTTAAATGCCCAACGACCCTTATCGCAGTTCCACTCTTCATTCACTGCAGGATCATCACCAGCTAGACGGCGCAAGGTCTTGCCACGACGAATATCAGTTCGAAGATCACAACCCGATGCGCAATGCTCGCAAGCAGAGTTCACTGAAACGAGATCGAAGGGACGTGCACGGAAACGATATGAGGCACCAGTTAGCGCACCAACTGGGCAAATCTGAACTGTGTTACCTGAGTAGTAAGACTCAAATGGATCTTTCTCATAAATACCAACTTGCTGCAGAGCGCCGCGTTCATTCAAGGTAATGAATGGATCTCCTGCGATCTCATTTGAGAAGCGGGTGCAACGTGCACAGAGGACGCAGCGTTCACGATCGAGCAGAACTTGTGATGAAATATTGATTGGCTTTTCGAAGGTGCGCTTCTCGCCTTCAAAACGTGACTCGGTGCGACCGGTCGACATCGCCTGATTTTGTAGCGGACATTCGCCACCCTTATCGCAGACTGGGCAATCAAGGGGGTGATTAATTAGCAAGAACTCCATGATGCCCTCTTGTGCCTTTGCAGCAACAGGTGAGGTCAACTGAGTCTTAACAACCATTCCATTTTCAACTGGCATGGTGCATGAAGCTTGAGGTTTTGGAAATGCACGTCCGTTGATTTCGACATCAACAAGGCATTGGCGACATGCGCCGGCTGGAGCGAGAAGTGGGTGATCGCAGAAACGTGGAATTGCTATGCCGAGTTGTTCGGCTGCGCGAATAATCAAGGTTCCCTTAGGAACGGTGACCTCAACGCCATCAATTACCGCGGAGACAGTCTCCACTGCTACAACTGCTTGCTCGGGCGTCATTTATGCACCTGCCGTTTCAAAGAGCGTTGAAGCAACTGGATCGAATGGGCAACCGCCCTCGGTCAGATGCTGGATATATTCAGCGCGGAAATACTTAAGTGAAGAGATGATTGGTGAAACTGCGCCATCAGCAAGTGCGCAGAATGAGCGACCAGCGATGTTGTCGCAGAGATCGAGAAGCTTCTCAAGATCGGCTTCAGTTCCCTTACCGGCTTCCAAATCTTTCATGATCTGAACTAACCACCAGGTGCCTTCGCGGCATGGCGTGCACTTTCCGCAGGATTCATGCTTGTAGAACTCAACCCAACGAAGTGTTGCGCGAACAACGCATGTGGTCTCATCAAAGATTTGAAGTGCCTTGGTTCCGAGCATGGAACCAGCGGCGGATACACCTTCGTAATCGAGGGGAACATCGAGATGCTCGGCTGTAAACATTGGAGTAGATGAACCACCAGGTGTCCAGAACTTCAACTGATGTCCGGAGCGGATGCCACCTGCGAGTTCAAGAATCTGACGCAAGGTAATTCCCAGCGGTGCCTCAAATTGTCCTGGGTTAGCGACATGGCCAGAGAGTGAGTACAAGGTGTAGCCCTTGCTCTTCTCAGTTCCCATTGCTTGGAACCACTCAACACCGTGCTCAATAATTGATGGAACAGATGCAATCGACTCAACATTGTTTACAACTGTTGGCATCGCATATAAACCAGCAATAGCAGGGAATGGTGGACGCAGACGCGGTTGTCCGCGGAATCCTTCAAGTGAATCCAAGAGCGCTGTCTCTTCACCACAAATGTAAGCACCGGCGCCTGCGTGCAAGGTGAGCTCTAGATCAAAGCCGCTTCCCAAAATATTCTTACCCAGAAATCCAGCTGCGTAAGCATCTTCAATCGCCTTCTGAACTCGGCGATAGACATGCACAACTTCACCGCGAAGATAGATAAAGGAATGGTTGGCGCGAATTGCGTAGGAACCAATGATGATTCCCTCGATTAAAGAGTGTGGGTTAGCCAAGAGCAGTGGCATATCTTTACAAGTGCCTGGCTCTGATTCATCAGCATTTACAACGAGGTAGTGAGCCTTGTTATCGCCTTGCGGGATAAAGCTCCACTTATTTCCTGTTGGGAATCCTGCGCCTCCGCGACCACGAAGTCCGGAATCTTTGATAAGCGCGATTACCTCATCAGGCGTTGATTTCAATGCCTTTGCAAGCGCTCCATATCCACCATGACGCTTGTATGCAGCGATAGTGAATGAATCTGGCTCATCCCAGTGCGCTGAGAGAACCGGGCTTAATGTGCTCATTTGCTGCCCTGCGACTTTGCAATATTGAGACCAAGTAGTGAGGCCTCACCTGCTTGAAGTCCTTCTTCGGCAAGTCCATCTGACAATCCAGCAAGGACCGCTGAATTCTCTTTCCAGGTGCGAAGTTTTGATGGTCCGCGTGTTGGCGCTGGTGGATTTCCACTTCTTACGCCATCTAACAATTCATTGACTGAAGCAGGTGTCTGGTTGTCGTAGAACTCCCAGTTAACCATTACAACTGGTGCGTAATCACAAGCTGCGTTGCACTCAATGCGCTCGAGTGAAATCTTGCCGTCAGCAGTTGTTTGATCCTTTTTAATTCCAAGGTTCTGACAGACAGATTCGTAAATAGCATCTCCACCCATAATTGCGCACAGCGTGTTTGTACAAATACCAACGTGATACTCACCTACTGGCTCGCTCTTGTATTGGGTGTAGAACGATGAGACCGCAGTTACTTCGGCGGTTGAGAGATCCAATTTTTCGGCGATGGTTTCAATACCACGTTCTGTTACATAGCCATCAAGTGATTGCACATAGTGAAGCAGTGGCATGACTGCTGAACGCTTCTTGGGATAACGAGCGATGATGGAATCCATCACGGCTAGCTCTTCATGTGTAAAGGACATTAGCGGTCAACCCCACCCATCACTGGATCAATTGAAGCAACAGCTGCAACTACATCGGCGATCATGCTGCCTTCGCACATTGCAGATAGCGATTGAAGATTATTGAAAGAAGGTTCACGGAAGTGAAGGCGGTATGGATGGGTTCCACCATCGGAGACCAAGTGCACACCGACTTCGCCCTTAGGGGATTCGATTGCTTGATAGACCTGACCCGCTGGGACGCGGAAGCCTTCGGTCGAAATTTTGAAGTGATGGATAAGTGCTTCCATCGATTGACCCATAATGTGGGCAATATGCTCTTCTGAGTTACCCATTCCATCAGGGCCAACTTTGAGATCTGCCGGAGAGCCAATCTTCTTATCATCAAGAACCACTGGAGCGCCCTCAAGCTTCTCCAACTTAGCAACACATTGTTCGATGATGCGTAGCGATTGCTCAAGCTCTTCCATCTTGATGAGGAAGCGACCATAAACATCGCAGCCATCATTCGTGATTACATCAAAGTCATAATCTTCATATCCGCAATAAGGATCGGACTTGCGAAGATCCCAAGGCAGACCAGTAGCGCGCAAAATAGGACCTGTCACACCTAGAGTGATGCAACCTGCGAGATCTAAATACCCAACGCCTTGTGTGCGCTTCAACCAGATTGAGTTACCAATCAAGAGTTTTGCGTTGTCTTTGAAATTGTGACGCAACTCTTTAACGGTCTCGCGAATCTTTTCTAATCCACCTTCTGGTAAATCTTGTGCAACTCCTCCAGGGCGGATGTAGGCCATATTCATGCGAAGACCAGAGGCCATCTCAAAGATATCGAGAACTTTTTCGCGCTCACGGAATGCAAAGAGCATTGGAGTAAGTGCGCCAAGTTCGAGTGCACCTGTACCGAGTGCAACCATATGGGATGAGATGCGGTTGAACTCCATCATGAGAACGCGAATAACTGTTGCGCGCTCAGGAATATCGTTTGTAACACCGAGTAACTTCTCAACGCCGAGGCAGTAAGCCGTCTCGTTGAAAATAGGGGAGAGATAATCCATGCGAGTTACAAATGTGGTTCCTTGGGTCCAAGTGCGATACTCGGCGTTCTTCTCAATGCCGGTGTGGAGATAACCGATACCTGCGCGAGCTTCTGTAACAGTCTCGCCCTCAAGTTCCAAAATTAAACGGAGCACACCGTGAGTCGATGGATGTTGTGGTCCCATATTGACGACAACGCGTTCTTCTTTAGTTGCACCAATCTCGGTAACGAGTGAATCCCAATCGTTGCCTGTAACTGAATAGACGCGACCTTCAGTAGTTTCGCGCGAAGAAGCGTATGGATCTGTCTGTGTCATCGGTAAGACCTGCGCTCTGATGGAGGTGGGACGGTTGCGCCTTTATATTCAACTGGAATTCCACCGAGTGGATAATCCTTGCGTTGCGGATGTCCGATCCAGTCATCTGGCATCAAGATGCGAGTGAGTCCTGGATGACCATCAAAAATAATTCCGAACATGTCGAAAGTTTCGCGCTCATGCCAGTTGTTACCCGCCCAAAGTTCAACGAGTGAAGGGATATGTGGATTGGAATCTGGAACGCTGACCTCAAGTCGTACCCGACGATTGTGGGTCAAAGAGAGAAGTGGGTAAACACAATGCAATTCGCGGTCGGTATCGGCTGGATAGTGAACGCCATTTACGCCCATGCACATCTCAAAACGTAGAGCTGGGTTATCGCGAAGAACCTGAGCAACGTGAAATAGGCGATCTGCTTTCACATGAAGCGTGAGTTCGCCGCGATCTAGAACAACTCTCTCAATATCATCGTTGAACTCAGGATATGAACGTTCTAACTCATCAACCATTTCATCGAAATATCCGCCGTAGGGACGCTCTGCAGAGAGCTCGTTGTGGCTCTTGCGAACTAAGCCGCCATAACCTGAGGTATCTCCAGTGCCCTTAGCTCCAAATAAGCCCTGTTCATTACTCATGACTTAAGCAACCCTTGGATTTGGAATGTTGGCTTTGAAGCGAGCGCAGCAGCTTCAACTTCACGAATAATGGCTTCGCGATTTGCGCCGAGCTTGGTGTCGCTAATTTGCTCATGCAATTTAATGATGGCATCCATCAACATCTCTGGACGTGGCGGACAACCTGGAAGATAAATATCAACTGGAATAATGTGATCAACGCCTTGAACAATCGCGTAATTGTTAAACATTCCACCAGATGATGCACAAGCACCCATCGATAGAACCCACTTTGGACCAGGCATTTGATCATAAATCTGACGAACAACTGGAGCCATCTTCTGTGAAACTCGACCTGCAACGATCATTAAATCTGCTTGGCGAGGGGATGGTCTAAAGACTTCCATTCCAAAACGAGCGAGGTCGTAACGTCCTCCGCCAGCTGCCATCATCTCGATCGCGCAACATGCGAGGCCAAATGTGACAGGCCAGAGGGAGCTTTTACGCATATATCCTGCGAGACCCTCAACAGTTGTGAGCGCGATTCCCGCCGGTAATTGCTCTTCTAAACCCATGGTTAATCCCATTCCAATCCGCCACGACGCCATACATATGCATATGCGACGAAGACTGTAAGTATGAATATCACCATTTCAACTAAACCAAAGAGACCAAGTTGATTAAATGAGACCGCCCATGGATAGAGGAAGACGATTTCAATATCAAAGACGATGAAGAGCATCGCAGTCAGGAAGTACTTCACAGGGAAGCGTCCTCCGCCTGCAGCTACTGGAGAGGGTTGAATGCCGCACTCGTAGGCAGCCGCTTTTGATCGGTTAAAGCGCTTTGGCCCGGTAAGCGCCGCTGCTAGGACAGAGAAAGCGGCGAATCCAAATCCAATCCCGCCAATGGCAAGAATCGGGACGTAAGGATTCATGCTGTGAGCATACGGCTGGTTAGGCCGTAAGAATAGGAGGTGTGGTAACCGTCACAAATAGGCATAGTTCTAGTGGAGAAGCTCTGCGACCTTAGAACCCAGGGTAAATGGGTCGATCGGATGGGAGATGACGGCTTCGGCACCTGACCATTTTGCAAGCCAACTATCTTGAGCCCTCTGAATGATGACCATGATCGGCGGGCACTCCACCAGCTCGTCTTTGAGAGCATGGGCCAGACCCATTCCCCCCTCTGGGACGGCTTCACCATCGAGAATAAAGAGGTCTACTTTCCGCTTCTCGCCCAGGTACTGGCGGAGGGCATCGGCGGTGGCAAAGTCCACGACCTTGTGCTCGCGGCTCTCTCCTGGCAACTTCTTGCCTAAGGCAGCAGAAATAGCACCGCGGACGCTCTGATCATCAGAGTAAACGACGATTACTGGAGCGAGGGTCGACCCTTGTAAGGCGGGGTCGCCATAGACGGGAGCTGCGTTGACTGAATCGTAAACACTTACTTCCATATTTATGAGTCTAGTACCAAGTGTGGGGCTTTTGAAGGCACCTTCGGTAAACACTTCGTTACCAGTCTCTAATTTCGAGCGAGGGAATCGATGGCGGTTTTAAAGTCCAAAAGCGTTGAAGTGGGCTTATCTCGCACCTTTGCGAGGTCATCCCAGAGTCGAACCCGCACCGCATCCTCGGCCCCTTCGCGAGAGATGAACTCAATCACTTCCTCTTGATTGAGTGGTCCCCCTTGCATGTAGAGGGTTTGCACGCTCGCATGTGAAAGCTTTGAGAGGTAATCGTGGTTTGTTGTAACTAAATATCGTTTTGCAGCCACATGCAATCGAACCGGCTCACTCACCGTGGCGGGAAATCTCTCTTC
>CANCUC010000014.1 GCA_947381255.1 Actinomycetota bacterium | reverse complement strand
CCTTCGCATTATGCAAATTGTTTTGGTTGCGGTGAATTACACCCGACCGGTCTTCATCTCGTTGCCCAAGCAGGAGAGGGCCAGAACATCACCGCCATCTTCACCGTGACTGATAATCACCAAGGTGCGCCAGGTCTTGCCCATGGTGGATTGTTATCACTCGCATTTGATGAGGCGCTTGGAAAGTTAATGTGGTTGCTTCGCGCACCAGCCGTTACTGCGCGCTTGGAAACAGATTTCGTTTTACCCGTGCCCGTCGGTGCTAATCTCTACATCACCGCAAAGATCACTGGTCAGTCTGGTCGCAAAGTTTATGCAGAGGCTGAAGGACACTTGGATTCTTATGAAGGTCCGGTGGCGGTTCGCGCCAGCTCTCTCTATGTAATTGTTCCGATGTCACACTTCTTAGAGAAGGCACCGAAAGAATTTATCGATCACATCCGCGAGAATCCGAAACTCCTGGCATTCGTTGATCCAGATTTTGAGATCAATCCATGAGTGATGTGCAGGTTCTTGTAAAGCGTCTTTATCCCGATGTTCCGCTTCCCGTCTATGGAAAACCTGGAGATGCTGGGGCAGATATAACCACGCGCGTAAACATCACCATCGAACCAGGGGAGCGCGCGCTTGTTCCAACCGGTCTTTCTATCGCACTTCCATTTGGTTTCGCCGCCTTTGTTCATCCTCGTTCTGGTTTAGCCATCAAGCATGGAGTTTCGATGGTTAATACTCCTGGCACGATTGATGCAGGCTATCGAGGTGAATTACAGGTCATTTTGATTAATCACGATCTCCGTGAAGCTATCTCCTTTAAGAAAGGTGATCGCATCGCTCAACTCGTCATTCAGCGAGTGGAGGCTGCTCAATTCGTTGAAGTTGGCGAACTGCCAGGCTCCGAACGAGCCGCTGGTGGTTTTGGTTCAACAGGTACCAATTAAATGAGTTATGAAGGTCATCACGAAGACCGCGCCAAAGTTTTAGGCGCTTTAGGTGGAACTCGAGGTTTGCTAGATAGCGGACTCCCATCAATCGTCTTTCTCATCGCATTTAATATCTCCCACAATCTCAATAAATCAGCGGTTGTTGCAATTGCACTCTCCGTGATCTTCGCGGTTGCTCGTTTGGTAAAGCGCGAAACGTTGCAGCACGCAATTTCGGGAGTTATTGGAGTTGCATTCTGTGCGCTCTTAGCGCGACATACCGGTAAAGCTGCAGACTTCTACCTGCCTGGTCTAATTATCAATCTCGTCTACGGAACTGTCTACACCATTGCAAATATTGCGGGGTGGCCGATCTTGGGTTTACTACTCGGTCCAGTGCTCGGTGAGAACGTTGCTTGGCGTAAAAACCTAGCTAGAAAGCGCGCTTATATCCGCGCTGGATGGCTCTGGGTTGCGCTCTTTGTATCACGGCTCTTGGTGCAATACCCACTCTACAAAACCAATCACATTAACTGGCTTGGAACTGCGCGCTTAGTTATGGGCACGCCATTTTTCCTATTAGTTGGTTGGGGTACTTGGGTGATCTTGCGAAAAGTTCCTACGGTGAAGCCGGAGTTAAAGGCCGAGTAAGCACTCTTTCAATTGATCTTCTGCAGCGGTGGTAGCGACGAAGATTAATTCATCTCCACCCATCAAGAGATCTTGATCCTTTGGCGCAATCACATGGCCATCACGTACGATCGAAGCGAGTGATGTGCCGAGTGGGAAGGTGATTTCACCAACGGTCTTACCACAGGCCATCGCCGTCTCTGGAAGGGTAAATTCAACGAGGTTAGCTCCGCCGCGCTTGAGGGAGAAGAGACGAACAACATCGCCCACAGTTACGGCTTCTTCAACAAGAGCGGAGATGATGCGAGGAGTGGATACAGCAACATCGACGCCCCATGATGAATCAAAGAGCCATTCATTCTTAGGATGATTGATGCGAGCAACAACGCGAGGGACCCCGTACTCAGTCTTGGCGAGTAGGGATGAAACTAGATTTACCTTGTCATCACCGGTAGCGGCAACCAAAACCTGGCATCCAGAGAGCTTGGCATTATCGAGAGATGAAATTTCGCAAGCATCAGCTAGGAGCCATTCGGCTTGAGGAACGCTATCCATCTTCAGCGATTTAGGATCGCGATCCATCAGAAGAACATGATGGCCGTTTTCGATAAGTTCGCGCGCGATAGCGCGACCCACATTTCCGGCACCTACGATTGCTATCTTCATCTTCTGCCTTAATTCACTTCTGGTTCGCGGGAGAGAATTTCATCGACCTTGCTACGATCTGCTTCCATCAAAGTTACATGGACTAGATCGCCCTCTTGCAAGACAGTATGTGAGTTCGGGATTAGCCCTTCGCCCAAGCGAGTGATAAATGCTACGCGCGCCCCAGTGGCCTCTTCGATGAGAAGAGCGGGGCGTCCAAACCAATCACGGTGGAGCGAGACCTCACAGAGTTGGACAGTTCCACTGGCATCACGCCATTCAGATTGTGAACCTTCAGGTGCCAATCGGCGCATCATCTGATCTGTGGTCCAGAGGACAGTCGCAACGGTTGGGATACCGAGGCGTTGATAAATTTCAGCGCGCTCTGGATCGTAGATACGAGCGACCACATTGGGAACGTTATATTTTTCGCGAGCTACTCGGGCAGCGAGGATGTTGGAGTTATCTCCATTTGATACTGCAGCAAATGCCGCAGCGCTCTCAATTCCTGCCTCTAGCAAAATATCTTGGTCAAAGCCGACGCCAGCGATGGTACGGCCATTGAAATTTGGACCGAGGCGGCGGAAGGCTTCACGATTTTGGTCGATAACGGCAACAGAATGCCCGGCGGCTTCAAGTGCCTTTGAGAGACCAGAACCGACGCGACCACACCCCATGATGACTACGTGCACGGGGTAGAACTTACACCTTAAGATCGCACAATGGATGCATCAGGACCTACGGGTGAACGTTTAGTAGTTGGCCAGCAGGTAACTGTTGATATCGAGAAGATTGCCCACGGCGGCCATTGCGTGGCACGCCATGAAGGTCAGGTCATCTTTGTTCGTTATGCGATCCCCGGCGAGAGCGCACTTGTGGAGATTACCTCGGTAAATTCCAAGATGGCTAGGGGAGATGCGATCTCTATTCTTTCGCCCTCTCCACATCGAGTAGAAGCGCCGTGCAAATATGCAATCCCTGGTGGTTGCGGTGGTTGCGATTTCCAACATATAGACCTTGCATACCAACGCGAACTTAAAGCTGCGGTCATCGTCGAACAGTTTTCGCGACTCGGTGGTTTAGCGATTTCCTGCGAGGTAAAAGAGGTGCTTCCCGCCGATGGTCTGCGTTGGCGCACTCGCATGGATTTTGCAATTGGAGATGATGGGCGCATCGGTTTGTACGCCAACCGAAGCAATGAAGTTATCGAGATTGATGATTGCCTCATCGCTGATGAGGCGATGAACATTCCAGCACTCTCAGATCGTCGCTGGAATGGCGATGACCGAATTGAAGTTGCTTCAACGAGCACTGGACAGGTGAGCGTTACGCGCGCCGGCCGCAGTATCTCTGGTCCTACCCAGCTCGTTGAAAAGGTCGGAGATTTCTCCTACCAAGTTTCACCTCAGAGCTTCTGGCAGGCCCATAAATCTGCTCCCTCTACTTTGATCTCTGCGGTCATCGAGCAATTGGAATTGGAATCTGGAGAGGTGGTCTGCGATCTTTATGGGGGAGCGGGTCTCTTTAGCGCGGCGTTAGCGAAGAAGGTTGGCGCCAAGGGCAAGGTTCACTTGATTGAATCCGATAAGCGCGCAGTCGCAGATGCTCAAAAGATTTTTAAGGGTGTCGGCAATGTAGAGATTCATCCGGGGACAGTGGAGTCTCGCCTGCCAAAGATTTCTGATCCTGATGTCATTCTGCTCGATCCTCCACGCACCGGAGCGGGTGAAGAGGTAATTACAGTGATGACCAGAACTCATCCTCGCGCCATCGTCTACGTCTCTTGCGATCCAGCTTCGCTCGCTCGCGATGCCAAGATCTTGCTGGCTTCTGGGTATCGGATGGACTACTTGGTGGGTTATGACCTCTTCCCTCAGACCCAGCATGTGGAGTGTGTGGCGCGTTTCATTCCCGCCTAATCGGGGGGCTTATTTCGCTAGAAATCTAGTGGGATAGGATTTGCTCACCATGAGCGAATCAACGAGCAAAAATTCCTTTAACGCCAAGAGCACCCTTGAAGTTGCCGGCAACTCCTATGAGATCTTCGAGATCACTGGCTTGGAAGGCGCTGCAACACTGCCCTTCAGCCTCAAAGTACTACTAGAGAATCTGCTCCGCACCGAAGATGGTGCGAACATCACCGCGAGTCAGATCCAATCGCTCGCCCAGTGGGATCCAACAGTTGAGCCCGACACTGAAATTCAATTCACTCCTGCTCGTGTGATCATGCAAGATTTCACTGGAGTTCCGTGCATCGTGGATCTCGCGACAATGCGTGAGGCGATTGCGACTCTCGGAGGAGATCCAACAAAGGTCAATCCACTCGCACCAGCAGAGCTGGTAATCGACCACTCCGTTATCGCTGACATATTTGGAACCGCAACATCATTTGAAGAGAACACCGATATTGAATACCAACGCAATAAAGAGCGCTACCGCTTCTTGCGTTGGGGACAAACTGCATTTGATGAGTTCAAAGTTGTTCCACCTGGAACTGGAATTGTTCATCAAGTAAATATTGAATACCTCGCTCGCGTCGTAATGACTCGCACCGTGGAGGGAACTCTCCGCGCGTACCCAGATACCGTAGTTGGCACAGACTCACACACCACCATGGTCAATGGACTTGGTGTGCTTGGTTGGGGAGTAGGTGGAATCGAAGCTGAAGCTGCTCTTCTCGGCCAACCGGTCTCTATGTTGATTCCGCGCGTCGTCGGATTTAAGTTGAAGGGTGAGTTGCCAGTAGGCACCACCGCTACAGATTTAGTTCTTACAATTACTGAGCGCCTGCGCAAGCATGGCGTAGTCGGAAAATTTGTAGAGTTCTACGGTCCAGGTGTTGTTGCTCTTCCAATGGCAAATAGAACTGCTATCGGAAATATGTCACCTGAGTACGGTTCAACCTGCGCCATCTTCCCAATCGATGATGAGACTCTGCGTTACCTCACACTCACCGGTCGTTCAGCAGATCAGATCGAACTTGTTGAGAAGTATGCAAAGCGCAATGGACTCTGGCATGACCCATCGATCGAACCACGCTTCTCTGAATATGTGGAGCTCGATCTCTCAGAGGTCGTTCCATCTATCTCTGGTCCTAAGCGTCCACAAGATCGCATCTCACTTTCAAATTCCAAGCAGGCTTTCAACGAGATTATTCCAACCTATCTCGGTGCAAAGAGTTCACACGAAGCGATTGATGTTTCGGTAAATGGAAAAGCCACCTCGATTTCAAATGGCGCAGTTGCGATTGCATCGATTACCTCGTGCACTAATACCTCAAATCCTTCTGTAATGATCGGTGCAGCTCTTCTTGCGAAGAAGGCTGTTGAGAAAGGTTTGCGAAGCAAGCCATGGGTGAAAACCACGCTGGCTCCAGGATCCAAGGTAGTTACTGATTATTACGATAAAGCTGGACTTACCACTTATATGGAGCAACTCGGCTTTAACCTGGTCGGTTATGGTTGCGTAACATGTATCGGCAACTCAGGTCCGCTTCCAATTGAGATCAGTAAGGCAATTAACGAGAACGATCTTGCTGTTACTGCGGTCCTTTCAGGAAACCGTAACTTCGAAGGTCGCATTAGCCCAGATGTGAAGATGAACTACCTCGCATCGCCACCACTCGTTGTCGCTTATGCGCTCACCGGAACTATGAATCATGATTTCGAAAGTGATCCAATTGGTACCGATAGCACTGGTGCTCCAGTATTTCTCAAGGATATTTGGCCATCTGCACAAGAGATTGATGAAGTGATCGCATCATGCATTACTTCAGATATGTTTAAGAAGGATTACGCGACTGTCTTTGATGGCGATCATCGCTGGAAGTCTCTCGATACTCCAACCGGAAAAACCTTCGAGTGGGAGAGCGATTCGACCTACGTCAGAAAACCTCCGTACTTCGATGGAATGCCACGTGAGCCAAAGCCGGTTACAAATATCAGTGGAGCGCGCGTTCTCGCAATTCTCGGAGATTCCGTAACAACTGACCACATCTCACCAGCAGGAAACATCAAGGTGGATTCTCCTGCCGGTAAGTACTTGGCAGAACATGGAATCGAACGCGTTGATTTCAACTCATATGGATCACGTCGTGGAAACCACGAGGTAATGATTCGAGGAACCTTCGCAAATATTCGCCTAAAGAACTTGTTGCTAGATAGAGTCGAGGGTGGATTCACTCGCAACTTCTTGCGCAACGGTGAGCAAGCAACAATTTACGATGCATCTACTGAGTACCAAGCAGCTGGTGTTCCACTCGTGATTCTTGCGGGCAAGGAATATGGTTCAGGATCTTCTCGTGACTGGGCCGCTAAGGGAACAGCATTACTTGGAGTACGCGCCGTGATTGCAGAATCTTTCGAGCGTATTCACCGTTCAAACTTGATCGGCATGGGTGTTCTCCCATTGCAATTCCTCAATGGTCAAAGTGCAAAGAGCTTGGGACTCACCGGCTCTGAAACTTTTGAGATCGCTGGAATTGATGCACTGAACTCTGGACCTGCTCCAAAGACCCTTATGGTCAAGGCGGGGGAGATCACATTCGAGGCGCAGTTGCGCATTGATACACCAGGTGAGGCGGATTACTACCGCCACGGTGGAATCATGCAATACGTTCTTCGCTCACTTCTCAAGTAGCTCTCACTCGCGAGCTGAACCACCTCGCACTTGCGGGGTCCCTCGCGTAGAATGGCGCCATGTCTAGCCCTCGTATCTTGCCTGCCGTTAAAGGCCCGCAAGATCTCAGAGAGTTAAACGCGGAGCAGCTAAACCGCCTGGCCGCCGAAATCCGCGAGTTCCTTATTGAGAAGGTCTCCAAGAGTGGTGGTCACTTAGGTCCCAACTTGGGCGTCGTTGAGCTCACCATCGCAATGCACCGAATCTTTGATTCCCCTAAAGATGTGATGCTCTTTGATACCGGCCATCAGTCCTATGTCCACAAGATTTTGACTGGGCGCCAAGATGGATTTGATACCTTGCGCCAGCGCGGTGGCCTAGCTGGTTATCCAAGTCGCGCCGAATCTGAGCACGATGTCATCGAAAACTCTCACGCCTCTGGTGCCCTCTCCTGGGCAGATGGCGTTGCGAGAGGTTTCTGCGTCCAAGGCGTAAAGAACCGTACCGTCGTCTGCGTCGTTGGAGATGGAGCGCTGACTGGTGGAATGGCCTGGGAGGCTCTTAATAACATCGCGGCCAACTCTGATCTTCCACTTGTCATCATTGTTAATGACAATGAGCGCTCATACTCACCGACCATTGGTGGAGTAGCTACTTATCTTTCAACCTTGCGCACAACCAGCGGTTACGAGAAGTTCTTGGACTGGGGCAAGAATGTCCTAGAGCGCACCCCTGTTGTAGGCCAACCCATTTATGAGACCTTGCATGGAGTTAAAAAGGGCATCAAAGATATTGTCGCGCCACAAGGAATGTTTGAAGATCTCGGACTTAAGTACTTTGGTCCGGTAGATGGTCACAATATCGAGGCGATGGAGAGTGCCTTTACCCACGCAAAGAATTTCAAGGGACCGGTTCTGGTGCATGTCATCACCGAGAAGGGTCGCGGCCACGCACCTGCCGTAAATGATGAAGCCGAGAAGTTTCATGCGGTGGGAATTGTTAATCCTCAAACCGGCCAGCCGCTTAAGAAGTCTGCTCCGTCGTGGACATCGGTCTTCGCGCGTGAGCTCGTGGAGATTGGCCGAGAGCGTAAAGATGTTGTTGCAATTACCGCAGCGATGCTCGGACCGACCGGTCTTGATCAATTCCAATCCGCATTTCCAGATCGCACCTTCGATGTAGGAATTGCCGAACAACATGCAGCGACCTCTGCCGCCGGTATGGCATTTACGGGGCTACATCCGGTTGTTGCGATTTATTCAACCTTCCTCAATCGAGCATTCGATCAACTCCTAATGGATGTGGCTCTCCATAAAGCGGGAGTGACATTTGTCCTCGATCGCGCGGGAATTACCGGCGATGATGGCCCTTCACACAATGGAATGTGGGATTTAGCTCTCTCGGGAATTGTTCCAACACTCCATGTTGCTGCCCCGCGCGACGGCGCGAGATTGCGCGAGGTACTTCGCGAAGCGGTAGATATTAACGATGCACCAACTTTGATCCGCTATCCAAAAGGGGCGGTCTGTGCTGATATCCCAGCTTTTGAACGACGGGATGGGATTGATGTTCTCTATCGCGGAGAGAGCGCAGATATTTTGCTTGTCAGTGTTGGCGCAATGGCGACACTTGCAGTTGAAGCTGCCGGTCAGGCTTATCGCGAAGGCGTTGGGGTAACAGTGATTGACCCTCGCTGGGTTAAGCCACTGCCACGTTCACTCATCACAATGGCTCGTCGTTACAAGAGCATTGTTGTTATTGAAGATGGCGTGAAGCATGGCGGTATTGCCAGCACGATTTCAGAGATGTTCCGTGAAGAGGGAATGTCGATTCCAATTCACTCCATCGGTGTACCACTTGAGTTCTTAGAGCACTCCAAGCGTGATGAGATTTTGACTGACTTGGGAATTACAGTTCAGACGATTACTCGCTCGCTGGTGAGCTGGTCGCTAACTTTGAAGGAGCTTGAACTGGGTCAGGAAGAGCCTTCAAAAATCCGACAAGAGTAAGTGAAACGTAGAGAACATAAACTACGAGCTGCAACCACGTCATAACATTTGAGATACCAAATGTGCCATCAATAATTGTTATGAATACTGAGTTATCTCCACCAAATTTCCAGACTGTGGAGTTAGCGCCGCCAATATCTCCACGACTCTGAAATTCATTGATTCCGTGGATGAGAACTCCACCAGCTACGACGATGAGTGCGATGCCTGTGACGCGGAAGAACTTTCCAATATTAATTTTTACGCTACGGCGATAGATCAATGTTCCAAGTGCAATAGCCACCCCAAGTCCAAGGATGAGACCAAGGAGGGGAGCGGTGTCATGATTTACCGTTTTGAAATTTGCATAGAGAAAGAGTGAGGTCTCAAGTCCCTCACGGCCCACTGAGAGAAATGCAACGAGTGCAAGAGCGAAACTACCCATTCCGAGGGCTTGGTCGACCTTGCCATGAAGTTCTTTGGCGATAGCCCGGGCGCTGTGCTTCATCCAGAAGACCATCCAAGTGACTAGGCCAACGGCCAAGATTGAGGTGATTCCGGCGAATAGTTGCTCTCCGCGATCTGAGAGTTCGGCGGAGGTAAAAGAGAGAAGTGCACCAAAGCCCAGTGCCAGGGCGGCGGCGGCGAATACACCGCTCCAGATGGCAACAAGAGCCTTCTGGCGACCGGATCGGACGAGATAGGCGACCAGGATTCCTACGATGAGAGAGGCTTCTAGCCCTTCACGCAAGGCGATCAAAAAGGTGCTCAGCATGAGATGAGCCTAATTGCGCTAGACCGAATTACGCAACTTTTATGTTGCGTAATTCTCATCACTCTGAAGCGGTCTCGAGAGTTTGTGATTCGGCCTCGGCGGCGGGCTCGACGGGTTCAGGAGTGGGAATTGGCTCAGTTGCGAGCATAGGTTCGATTAAGACTGGAGCTATTTGTTCTACCTGCCAGCTTCTAGCGCCATTCTGAGTCAGGAGCTCTTGGATGTAGCTTTCAAGATTGGATTCAGGTGGGTTCTTCCAAACAAGTTGGCGAATCGTCTCTGGTGAAATCAGATTTTCTACAGGCATCTCTAATTCTGCGGCGCGAGCAATCACGGCAGCGCGAGCGTGTGAGAGTCTGGCATTTCCAAGTGGATTGCGATCTCTCCACAATTTCACCGGTGGAAGTCCGACTGTTGGAGTTCTTAAAACAGGAAGCTCTGCTTCAGGTAATTGTTGTGTTCTAAGCAAGAGATCAAACCACTCAGTGGTTGGCGCATTTGTGACACGGGTTCTACGTTTAATAATCTTGGAAAATTCATCAACCTTGGTTGGACGCTTAGTGGCAATCTCGACGAGAACTTCATCATTAAAGATTCGTCCTGGAGCAATATCAATCTCGCGCGCAAAATCATCACGTGCATGCCAGAGCGTTCTAATGATTGCCAGAGTCATTCGATCGCGAACCTTGTGCATTCCAGAGGTGCGTCGCCAAGGATCAACACGTGGTGGTGGGGCAGGATTCTTAAGTATCTGGGCAAAGTCTTCTAGAGCCCATTCAAGTTTTCCGCGCTCTCGCAGTAAATTTTCCACTGCATCGCGCAGATCAATCAGTACATCAACATCTAAGGCTGCGTAAGTCAACCAACTCTCATGAAGTGGGCGAATCGACCAATCAACGGCGCTATGTTCCTTTGCAAGCTGAAGATCCAACAATGATTCACAGAGTGGACCCAAGCCAACGCGCTCACATCCAGCGATGCGACCACCAAGCTCGGTATCAAAGAGCTTCTCTGGATTGATTCCAAGTTCGCGAAGGCATGGAAGATCTTGGGTGCTTGCGTGAATAATCCATTCGCAATCCTTCAGCGCGGAATCCATCTTTGCCCATAATTTTAAATCGCTCACACAAATTGGATCGATAAGGTGCAAGCCTCCACCGCGACGAAATATCTGAATCAAATATGCTCGTTGGCTATATCGATAACCAGATGCGCGCTCTGCATCCACTGCGATGGGTCCAGTTCCAGATTTCAACTCTTCAAGCGCCGCAAGAAAACCGGCTTCATCAACGATGAGGGGAGGCAACCCAGATCGTGGAGTAAGTAGTGGCTCTGGCATGAAAGGTGAGTTAACTCAGACGAGGGTGTTGCGAGTAAGTGGGGTGACGCCTTCAGGAATGGGGGCAAGGCCGGCGCAGTGCTCGAGCAGGTCAAGCCAAGCGCGAACATGCGTCGCAATCGCGAATGAGTTTGTTGGAGTCCATGAGGCGCGAACTTCTAACTCAGAATCGTCAGCGCGTTCGTTGAGAGTTCCAAAGGATGCGCTAGCTACACGGGTGACAGTTCCACTTGGTTGCACGTATTCACATCCGAACTTCTCTAATGATTCAATCAACCAACTCCAACCAACATTTGCAACCATGGGATCTGAAGCCATCTCGTGATCAACATCGGCGCGGACAAAGGTGACGCATCGGAAATCTCCGCCCCAACCCTCTTGCCCAGCGGGATCATGGAGGAGAACGAATCGTGCTGTACCGATCTCATCTTCGGTATCGGCGGTCATTGCAAAGGCGAAGGGTGCGAGTTTTTGTGGAGCGGGAATCTCTTCCACGATTATTTCGGCTCTGGTCGCTATCGCCCGAATTTCAGCCACAATTTCATCGAAATTTCTCGCAGTGGCCATGGGATAAGGGTAATTTGCCCCTTGCTCAATCGTGGGTAGGCGCGAGTCGGTAGTGCAAGAAAAGAGTTCCATCTACCTCCTGGCGAGACGTTTCCTGAGATGAATTCAGTAGAGAATCGAGAGAGATTGGATTCTCGCCTCCCGTTACCGGAGAGAGCGTCAGATATAGATCAGTTAATAAGCCACCTTCAATGGCTTCCATAATCAGGGTCGGACCCGCCTCAATCAAAAGGTCTCCATAGCGCTCAGTAGCTCTCGAGATTGCGCTCTCTAAAGGCATGCTCCATGCCAGGGCAGATGGATTCATCGCTGCTGGTCCAGATAAGGGTTGATGGGTCAGAACGATGAGAGGAACTGGGGTCTTGGCATAGGGCTCATTGCGGGCGGTGTTGCCGCCAATAAGGATCGCGCCAAACTCTTTGCGCAGCTCGTGAAAGTGAAGTCGATCGGCGGGCGTTGAGAGCCCAGAGGAACTTCCTTTGAAGGTAGTTGTTCCGCCAACGCCGAGAACCAGATTGGCTGCGACCCGAGCGCCTTGGTGGTTCATACACCTACTTTAAGTGTCAGTGGCTCTATTTACCCTATGGAACATGATCATCGACT
>CANCUC010000013.1 GCA_947381255.1 Actinomycetota bacterium | reverse complement strand
GCATCGCGATGAACGCTGAAATCAACAACTACAGGTCGATCATTAATTGCCATCGCCTCATTAATAACGCGATCCACATCTTCCTTGCTCTCGCAACGAAGTCCAACGCAACCCATCGCTTCAGCCAACTTTGCGAAGTCTGGGATTCTTTTGGAATGCAGATCAGTATTTGAGTAACGCTGGTTGTAGAAGAGGGTTTGCCATTGGCGAACCATTCCGAGTGATTCATTGTTAATAATTGCAACCTTGATCGGAATGTTATTTAGCGCGCACGTTACTAGCTCCTGATTTGTCATCTGGAAGCAACCATCGCCATCAATGGCCCACACAACCGTGTCAGGTGCGCCAACTTTTGCACCCATCGCTGCAGGAACTGCGAATCCCATGGTTCCGAGGCCGCCAGAGTTGATCCAGGTGCGCGGCTTCTCATAATTAACGAATTGAGAGGACCACATCTGATGTTGACCCACGCCTGCAACATAAATTGCATCAGGTCCGGCAATCTGACCTAAGCGTTGAATCACATATTGAGGTGAGACCGTTCCATCTGTTGGCTCATCAAACCCCAATGGGTACTTGGCGCGCCAACTATTACATAGCTGCCACCATGCGGTGAGATCAGGTTTTGATTTAGCAAATTGCTTCTGTAATTCTGGAATGAGCGCATTAATTGTTGCCTTGAGATCTCCAACGAGTGCAACATCAACGACGCGGTTCTTACCGATTTCAGCGGGATCGATATCGGCATGAATGATTTTGGCGTTGGGTGCAAATGAGGAGAGTTTTCCAGTTACGCGATCGTCAAAGCGCGCACCTAAGGTGATTAAGAGATCAGCCTTTTGTAAAGCGGTTACGGCAGCAACAGTTCCGTGCATGCCAGGCATACCTAGATGTTGCGGATGGCTGTCTGGGAATGAACCCAAGGCCATCAAAGTTGTAACAACCGGTGCGCCAGTTAGCTCTGCAAGTTTCATTAACTCAGCGGAAGCATTGGACTTGATCATTCCGCCACCGACGTAAAGAACTGGGCTCTTTGACTCTGCAATCAACGCTGCAGCATCGCGAACTGATTCAGCGGTTGGATCCATGGTTGGGGTGTAACCAGGAAGGGAGATAGACGTTGGCCAGGCGAAGTCAGTCATTTTCGTAAGCGCATCTTTTGCGATATCAACGAGAACCGCGCCAGGTCGGCCAGTGCCCGCGATATGGAATGCCTCAGCAATCGCCCGAGGAATATCGCGAGGATCGGTGATTAAGAAATTATGTTTTGTAACGGGCATGGTGATGCCGCGGATATCTGCCTCTTGGAAAGCATCTGTTCCGATTGCACCTGATGCAACTTGGCCGGTGATGGCAACAACAGGCACAGAGTCCATTTGTGCATCAGCGAGTGGAGTGACGAGGTTGGTTGCCCCAGGTCCTGATGTTGCAATGCAAACTCCTACGCGTCCTGTTGCTTGGGCATATCCGGTTGCGGCGTGTCCAGCGCCTTGCTCATGACGAACAAGGATGTGGCGGATCGAGCTATCAAAGATCGGATCGTACGCAGGGAGAATCGCTCCGCCAGGGATACCGAACATGACATCCACACCGGCAGACTCCAGAGATTTCACGAGTGACTGCGCTCCGGTGACTTGTGCTGACATATTCATCTCCTCTCTGGGGTGGAACTACTGGGTTATCTTCTCAAGACATTTCAGCCGTGAAATACGAAACCCCTCAGTTTTCACTGAGGGGTAGCGCACCATCTAGTCAGACTAGATCGCGCGCTCTCGAATCACCACTGATGATGTCATGGCGTAATTCTCGCTGGTCTGGCAAGGCTAGTCAACCCCTAACGACGTCATCTCAAAATCTGAGATGCCAATCTCAGAATACTTAGCCGCAGACCGCCCCTTGGGAGGCCGATCCAACAACCTTTGAATACTTGGCCAAGACTCCACGGCGATACTTATGGGGAACCGGGGAGAAGTGTTTGCGACGTTCTACAAGTTCGGACTCTTCAACGAGGAGATCGAGAGTTCGCTTCGCAATATCGATACGAATCAGATCGCCATCCTTGATGAATGCAATCGGTCCCCCATCAACAGCTTCAGGTGCAACGTGACCTACGCAGAGGCCGGTGCTTCCACCAGAGAAACGACCATCGGTAAGGAGCAAGGTGCTCTTACCAAGCCCCGCGCCTTTGATAGCTCCAGTAATCATTAGCATCTCGCGCATACCAGGTCCGCCCTTTGGACCTTCATAACGGATAACAACGACATCTCCCGCTTTGATAGTTCCATTTTCAAGAGCTTCCATCGCCGCTTGTTCACGTTCGAAGACGCGAGCGGGTCCCTCAAAGAAATCGACGCCAACGCCGGCAGTTTTACATACTGCGCCATCGGTCGCGAGAGTTCCATGCAAGATTGTGATTCCGCCACCAGCTGAGAGTGGATTTGTAATGGAGTGAAGCACTTCTCCATCTGGATCAAGTGGAGTGAGATCGGCAAGGTTCTCGGCCATGGTCTTACCTGTAACGGTAAGGCAATCACCATGCAAGAAACCAGCATCGAGCAGTGCGCGTAGAACTACGGGAATTCCGCCGACGCGATCAATGTCCGTCATCACGAATTTTCCAAATGGCTTTAGATCGCCAAGAAGTGGGGTGCGCTCGCTGATGCGTTGGAAGTCTGCAAGATCAAGTGGAACCTCTGCTTCATTCGCAATCGCCAAGAGGTGCAAGACCGCATTCGTTGAACCACCAAGTGCCATAACAACAGTGATTGCATTTTCAAATGCTTTCTTGGTCAAGATATCGCGAGTTGTAATTCCCTGGCGGATTAGTTCAACAACTGCAGCGCCGGCCTTTACTGCGTAATCATCGCGACGACGATCAACTGATGGAGGTGAGGCAGAACCTGGAAGTGAAAGTCCAAGTGCTTCTCCAACGGCAGCCATTGTGTTCGCGGTGTACATACCGCCGCAGGCACCTTCCCCAGGGCAGATAGCGCGCTCAATCTCATCAACCTTCTCTTGAGTGATAAGTCCGCGAGCACATGCACCTACCGCTTCAAAGGCATCAATAATCGTTACATCTTTTCCATCTACCTGGCCGGCAAGTGTGGAGCCTGCATAAACAAATACGCTGGCAACATCGATACGAGCTGCAGCCATCATCATTCCCGGCAAAGACTTATCGCAACCAGCGAAAGTCACCATTCCATCTAAACGTTCTGCTTGCATTACGGTCTCAACTGAATCTGCAATTACTTCACGTGAGACGAGTGAGAAGTGCATACCCTCGTGACCCATTGAGATTCCATCTGACACTGAGATGGTTCCAAATTGCATTGGGAATCCACCGGCTTCGATCACACCTTTGCGAGATGCTTTAGCCAGGCGGTCGAGTGAGAGATTGCACGGAGTAATTTCATTCCAGGATGATGCAATACCGATCTGGGGCTTAACCCAATCCTCATCACCCATACCAACTGCGCGGAGCATGCCGCGAGCAGGTGCACGTTCTAGACCATCAGTAACCAGACCCGAACGAGGTTTCATTGGGTTCTTTGGCTCTGTCATGGTCTTACTCTCCCTGTCCTAAGTGCTTGAGCAATAGTTCGCGAACCTTGGCTGCATCAGCCTGTCCGCCGGTCGCTTTCATCACTGCGCCGATCAAGGCGCCGGCTGCTGGAATATTTCCACCGCGCACGCGCTCTGCAGTATCTGGTTGTGAGGCAATTGCCGCTTCGATTGCGGCCATAAGTGCGCCATCATCTGAGACAACTTTCAGACCACGCTTAGAAATAACTTCAGCGGGAGTTCCCTCTCCTGCGATGACACCTTCAACAACTTGGCGTGCAAGTTTGTCGGTGAGATCACCGGAAGCAATCAATGAAATAACTTCCGCTACTTGAGCGGGAGTAATCAAAGTTGTTGGATCAACTTCGCGCTCATTTGCTAAGCGAGAAACTTCACCGAGCCACCATGAGCGGGCACGAGTTGGATCTGCGCCAATTGTGATTGTCTCTTCAACAACATCTAACAATCCGGCATTTACCAGAGAGGTCATCTCCTTAGCTGGAACCGACCACTCCTCTTGCAGTCTGGCACGACGAGTTGATGGCTTCTCCGGAAGAGTTGCGCGAAGCTCCTCAATCCAAGCGCTATCTGGAACCACTGGAACTAGATCAGGCTCTGGGAAATAGCGGTAATCCTCAGCCTGCTCCTTGGAGCGACCTGAACGAGTCTGTCCGCTCTCCTCTTGGAAGTGACGAGTCTCTTGAACAATTCGCTCGCCCGCTTCAAGGCGATTTGATTGACGGACAACTTCACCGATTACGGCACGCTCAACTGAGCGAAGTGAGTTCACATTCTTAGTTTCACTTCGGGTTCCAAGTTCACCTGACCCAATTGGGGCGAGAGACAGGTTTACGTCGCAACGCATTGAGCCTTGCTCCATCTTTACATCAGAGACCCCAAGGGATCGCAAGATGTCGCGCAGTTCGGTGACATATGCACGCGCTACTTGTGGTGCGTACTTACCTGTACCGCCAACAATTTTGGTAACGATTTCCACGAGTGGAATACCTGCGCGGTTGTAATCAAGAAGTGAGTAATCCGCGCCATGGATACGACCCGTTGCGCCACCGACATGCAATGACTTTCCGGTGTCCTCTTCCATGTGCACTCGCTCGATCTCAACACGGAACGGCTTTACGCCTTCATCGGTTTCGATCTCAACATCGAGATAACCGTTGACGCAGATTGGCTCGTCATATTGGGAGGTCTGAAAATTCTTTGGCATATCTGGATAGAAATAGTTCTTCCGCGCAAAGCGGGAGAATGGAGCGATTGAGCAATTAAGCGCGAGCCCAATAAGAATGGTGCTCTCGATGGCTTTGCCATTTACAACAGGCAAGGCACCGGGCATTCCCAAACAGACTGGGCAAGTTTGAGTGTTAGGTGCTCCGCCAAACTCAGTCGAGCATGAGCAGAACATCTTTGATTTGGTGTTGAGTTCAACGTGGACTTCAAGTCCGAGAGTTGGCTCGTACTTTTCAACCGCTTGATCATAATTAAGGGACATTAGTTGCCTGCCAATACTGGAGCTTTATCAAGAAGTGGGCCGCCCCATTTGCTGAGCAAGGCTGCTTCAAGAGTTCCGCCTACTTGGTACATCAAGTCATCGCGCATGGCAGGTGACATGATCTGGAAACCAACTGGCAAACCATCCTCTTCCGCTAAGCCACATGGAAGAGACATTCCACCGATACCAGCCATATTTACTGGAATTGTTGCGATGTCATTGAGATACATAGCAAGTGGATCATTGTCATTGGCGCCAATTTTAAAGGCGGTTGTTGGAGCTGTTGGAGAGACCAATACATCTGCTTGTGCAAATGCTGCGTTGAAGTCACGCATCAACAGTGTGCGAACTTTCTGCGCAGAACCATAGTAAGCATCGTAATAACCAGATGAGAGCGCATAAGTTCCAAGAATGATGCGACGCTTTACCTCTGGACCAAAGCCTTCGTGGCGAGTCAACTTCATGACCTCTTCGGCGCTGCGATTTCCATCATCGCCGACGCGAATTCCATAACGCATGGAATCGAAACGTGCGAGGTTAGATGAGCACTCACTTGGAGCAATCAAGTAATACGCGGCGAGGGCATAATCAAATGTTGGGCATGAAACTTCTACGAGTTCAGCACCCGCAGCAACAAGCTCTTCAAGTCCCTCATGGAACTTTGAAAGAACTCCTGATTGGAATCCCTCACCTTGCAACTCTTTAACGACACCGATCTTCATGCCTTTTACATCAAGCTTCTTAGCAGCCTTCACAACATGTGGAACAGGTGCGTTGATCGAAGTTGAATCACGCTCATCGTGGCCTGCAATTACTTCATGCAAGAGAGCGGCATCTAGAACTGTTCGAGCACATGGTCCTGCTTGATCAAGACTTGAGGAGAAGGCGATCAAGCCGTAACGAGATACTCCGCCGTATGTTGGCTTCACGCCGACCGTGCCGGTTACAGCGGCAGGTTGGCGAATCGATCCACCGGTATCCGTACCGATTGCGAGTGGTGCCTCAAATGCCGCGAGCGCTGCAGAAGACCCTCCGCCAGAACCACCAGGAATACGGGTGAGATCCCAAGGGTTGTGAGTTACACCGTAAGCAGAGTTCTCAGTCGATGAACCCATTGCGAATTCATCCATATTGGTCTTGCCCAAGATAACAATTCCCGCAGCTTTTAATTTAGAGACCACGGTTGAGTCATATGGCGGACGCCAGCCTTCGAGCATCTTGGAACCACATGTGGTTGGAATGCCCTTTTGAGTGAGGACATCTTTGAGTGCGAGAGGAATACCAGCTAGCGGTGAGAGTTCTGCGCCGCTCTTGCGTTTCGCATCGACGTCAGCCGCCTGAGCAAGCGCTCCCTCTTTATCTAGATAGAGAAAGGCGTGGACTTGGGCATCGACTTTTTCGATCTGGGCATAGTGAGCTTCTGTGAGCTCTACTGAAGTTGTTTCACCACTGGCAAGGGCTGCTGCCATCTCAGAAGCGCTGGATCTAATAGTTGTCATTCTTCACCCAAAATCTGTGGCACCTTGAAGCGATCCTCTGACTGCGCAGGCGCACCGGAGAGGGCTTCTTGAGGGGTCAGGCTTGGACGAACTACATCTTCGCGCACGACATTATTTACTGGAATTGGATGAGAAGTGGGTGGCACATCGGCAGATGCGACCTCTTGAACGCGGGCGACGGCGCCAAGAATGACATCCATCTCCTTCGCCAAGTGGTCAAGCTCAGAATCATTCATTTCGATTCGAGCCAATTTGGCTAGATGTGCAACATCATCGCGTGAGATAGCGGCCATGAGTCAACCTTATCTGATTCAGAGTAGGACGAGATCGTCGCGATGAACCAGCTCGCGTTCGTACTCAGGACCTAACTCCGCAGCGAGTTGTTTTGTGGACTTGCCCAACATGATTGGGATCTCAGATGAGTCAAAGGCAACAAGTCCTCGAGCAATAACTTCACGATGTGGGGAGAGAAGCTCCACGGTATCGCCGGCTATGAACTCCCCCTCGACACCATTCACGCCCGCGGCCAGGAGCGAAGTGCCTCGTTCCTTGATCGCTGTGGTGGCTCCTGCGTCGAGCAATAACTTGCCATGTGGCGTTGATGCGTGAGCCAACCAGAGAAGGCGAGATGGCTTGCGATCTGTGCGGGCTGCGAAGATGGTTCCAATATCTGCGCCTTGAAGCGCTGCAGGAATATCTGCAAGGGTTGTTAAAAGCATATTTACGCCAGCGCCGGTCGCGATGCGGGCTGCTTCAATCTTGGTAACCATGCCGCCGCTTCCAACACCTGAGGATCCAACGCCACCAATTTCAATATCTCCCAGGCGGCTTACATCGGGAACAGAGGAAATCCGCTTTGCACCAGCATGTGATGGAGGTGCGTCATACAAACCATCAACATCAGTAATCAAAATGAGTAAATCTGCGCCGATGAGATGAGAGACGAGAGCAGCAAGACGATCATTATCTCCAAAACGAATTTCAGAGACACCAACAGTGTCATTCTCGTTGATGACAGGTACAACACCCATCTGGATTAAGCGAAAGAGAGTGCGTTGCGCATTTTGGTAATGCGAACGACGAACTACATCATCAATTGTCAGCAATACCTGGGAGGCAATGATTCCCACTTCATCAAAGGCTTTGTTATAACTTGCGATGAGGCGACCTTGTCCAACCGATGCTGCCGCTTGTTGGGTAGCTAGATCCTTAGGACGTGAGGTGAGACCGAGAGGAGCTAAACCCGCTGCAATTGCTCCGGATGAAACCAGTACTACTTCTGCGCCATGTGAACGAAGTTCTGAAATAACTTTTACAAGTGCTTCAACAGCGCTCTCATCGAGAGCATGACCTGCACTTCCGGTCAGGGTTGATGAACCAACTTTAATTACTACTCTCTTGGCGTTGGTAACAGCAAGACGAGACATCGACTACTCCGTGATCCTTGGATTCTTCGGATCTGAAATCTTGTACTCCCATTGCATTGCAATCTCATCTTCAGAGAGCTCATCAACATCATCTTCGATGTAACGACCAGCCCATGGTGATTCCAAACGAAGATCGGTTCCACGTGGGCTTGCAAGCAATTCTGCGCCAGCTTCGATTGATGGTTCCCAGTCGAAGATCACTGCCTTATCGCCAGTTCCAATGCGAACTTCTGATTTAGGACGCGCACCCTTTTTGAAGAGTTCTTTCTCTACCCCGAGCGCTGCAAGGCGGTCAGCCAAATAACCAACGGCTTCAGCATTACCGAAATCTGTTTGACGAACAAAACGCTCTGGCTTCTCACCCGTAACAGTGAATGAACCATCTTCGTTCTTAACGACTTTAAATCCATTGTCATTAACTGCAAGTGGGCGCAAGACAATGCGGGTCTTAACTTCCTTCGCCTTGTTGCGGCGCTCCTCTTGAATAATTCTGGCCATCGCGTAATTAAGTTCGGTGAGACCTAAATGCGCAGCTGCTGAAACTTGGTAAACCTCATAGCCGCGTGCTTCAAAGAGCGGTTGGACCATATCGGCCATCGCCTTGCCATCAGGCAGGTCGATCTTATTTAAAGCGATGATGCGAGGGCGCTCAGATAATCCGCCGTAATGTGAGAGTTCCTCTTCGATGATGTCGAAGTCACGAACCGGATCGCGATCAGTTTCGAGCGTTCCGCAATCAAGAACATGTACGAGCGCTGCGCAACGCTCAACGTGGCGCAAGAACTCCAAGCCCAAACCTTTACCTTGAGATGCGCCGGGAATAAGTCCTGGAACATCGGCCACGGTAAAGCGAGTATCTCCAGCTTGGACTACACCAAGATTTGGAACGAGAGTTGTAAATGGATAGTCAGCAATCTTTGGACGCGCAGCTGAGATAGATGCGATCAACGAAGATTTACCTGCGCTTGGAAAACCAATTAGTCCGATATCGGCAACGCTCTTGAGTTCGAGAATGAGAGTGCGTGACTCTCCTTCTTCTCCCTTAAGTGCGAAACCTGGAGCGCGTCGCTTGCGAGATGCAAGACCGGCATTTCCGAGTCCACCTTTTCCGCCTTGAGCAGCGACAAACCTGGTGCCTGCGCCGACGAGATCGGCGAGAGTATTTCCATCGGTATCTTTAACGACAGTTCCATTTGGAACTGACATGATCAAATCTCCGCCTTCACCGCCATTGCAGTAGTCGCCATACCCTGGACGACCATTTCCTGCTTTGCGATGTGGTGAGTGATGAAAATCTAAAAGTGTTGTGACATTGTCATCGACGATCAAAATGATGTCGCCACCGCGACCACCATTACCGCCATCTGGTCCACCAAGTGGGACGAACTTCTCGCGGTGAATGGATACGCATCCATCCCCACCGCTACCTGCAGAGGCATGAAGCGTTACGCGATCTACGAATGTAGCCACTTCCACTCCTCCTTTTTTCTGAAAAATAAAAGCGGGTCCGCAGTCGCGGACCCGCCAATGTTAAGTTGCGCGAGTTAGGCGACAGGAATTACCGGAACGATATTTACAACCTTACGTCCACGAGCCTTGCCGAACTCAACTGCACCTGCTGCAAGAGCGAACAATGTGTCGTCCTTACCAATTCCAACATTCTTTCCTGGGTGGAAAACGGTTCCGCGTTGGCGAACCAAGATCTCGCCACTCTTTACTACCTGACCACCAAAACGCTTGATGCCAAGGTACTGAGCATTTGAATCGCGACCGTTACGAGTGGAGGAGACTCCCTTTTTACTTGCCATCTCTTACTCGCCTCCTTTAGTTGTTAATCGCGGTGATTTTTACCCGCGTGAGTTGGGAACGGAAACCTGAACGACGGCGATAGCCTGTCTTGTTCTTGTAGCGAAGGATGTCGATCTTAGGACCCTTGGTCTCTTCGATGATCTCGCCTGTTACCTTGGTCGCTGCCAAGGTCTTTGCATCTGTTGTGATCTTTGCACCATCAACAAGAAGAAGGGCTGGGAAGTTAACCGAAGCACCTACAGCGGCATCGATACGATCCACGGTAATTGTGTCGCCAACAGCAACCTTCTCCTGACGGCCGCCTGCTTTAACAATCGCGTACACGGTGAACTCCTTCTTACTGATTAAGACTTAACTGATCAAGACTTCTTGAACAGGGTGAAAACGAGCCCGATTTTTGGGCAGGGGATTAGGGTACGGATTCGAGGGGTCTGGGGTCAAACTGGCGTAATTACGCCCGTACTCACCGCCCGACGACGCTTGCGAGGTTGTCCCCCGCTGCGCCCGCTTTCCCCACTTTGGCCGTTTTGGCGAGTTTGAGGTTCTGAAGCTGGCTCCTCCGAGGCGGATTCGACAGCCACTTCGGCCACTGGTGCCTCTTCTAGCTCCTCTTCACGCTCGCTGGATGGGATGTAACGCTGCTCCATATCCTTATCGAGAGCGACCTTACGGACCGGCTCAGAGTGGATGTGGATGCCTCGACCACCGCAAGATTCGCAGGTAGTTGAGAATGCTTCGATGAGACCCTGACCCACGCGCTTGCGAGTCATTTGTACGAGTCCAAGTGAGGTTACTTCAGCAACTTGGTGCTTGGTGCGATCGCGACCAAGACATTCAACGAGACGACGGAGAACTTGATCGCGGTTGGACTCAAGTGCCATATCGATAAAGTCGATGACGATGATTCCGCCCATATCGCGGAGGCGAAGTTGGCGTGCAATCTCTTCGGCAGCTTCCAAGTTGTTCTTGGTTACGGTCTCTTCAAGATTTCCGCCCTTACCAATGAACTTACCGGTGTTAACGTCGATAACGATCATCGCTTCAGTGCGATCGATAACAAGTGATCCACCAGAAGGGAGATAAACCTTGCGATCAAATGCCTTAGCTAGCTGCTCTTCGATGCGATTTTCTGCAAAGAGATCACGTGCACCAGACCACTTGCCAATTTTCGCGGTGAGTTCTGGAGCAATATGTCCAAGATAATTTTGAATCTCTTCCCATGCCTCATCGCCTTGCACGGTCATGCGATTGAAATCTTCATTGAAGATATCGCGAATAACGCGGACAGTCAGATCAGGTTCGCTGTAAAGAAGTGATGGCGCTGAAGTAGAAGGATTCTCTGCCTTCTCTTGGATGTCATCCCATTGCGCTTTGAGACGAATTACATCGCGCTCTAGCTCTTCTTCGGATGCTCCCTCAGATGCGGTACGTACGATGACGCCAGCTTCTTCAGGAATTAAATTCTTCAAGATTGACTTCAAGCGGCTGCGCTCTTGATCAGGAAGACGGCGGCTAATACCGCTCATCGCTCCCCCTGGCACATAAACCAGGTAACGGCCAGGAAGTGAGATCTGCGAGGTTAAGCGCGCACCCTTCTGTCCGATTGGATCTTTTGTTACTTGTACTAATACTGATTGGCCAGTCTTGAGCACATGCTCGATCTTGCGAGTCTGTCCTTCGGCAATGCCTGCGGCATCCCAATTCACTTCGCCGGCATAGAGAACAGCGTTACGTCCCTTACCGATATCAACGAAAGCTGCTTCCATTGATGGCAATACATTTTGTACGCGACCAAGGTAGACGTTTCCGACGTAGGAGATATTGCTGTTTCGATTTACATAATGCTCAACCATGATCTTGTCTTCAAGAACTGCGATCTGAGTGCGATCGCCGGTTTGGCGAACCAACATCTCGCGATCAACGTTCTCGCGGCGAGCTAAGAATTCTTGTTCCGTAATGATTGTTCCGCGGCGACGAGTGAAATCGCGTGGCGCGCGATCATCGCGTTCACGGCGATCACGATTACGTCCTCCACGATCACGATCTCTATCGCGATTATTACGAGATGGGCGTTCAGTGCGTGTTGGTGCGCTCTCACGCGGAGGGCGAACCTTTACAACTGTTACTACTCCATCTTCATCAACGCTCTCGGTTGCCTCTACGCCCTCACCCTTTGCACGGCGGCGGCGACGTCGGCGATGAGTTGTGCCATCTGCGTTTAGTACATCCTCTTCACCATCGAGTGAATCAGGATCTAGCGCTTCGCCATCTTCATTAAGGGTTGTCTCTGAATTTGAATCATCACTTGGGCGACGACGACCGCGTCCACCGCGGCGACGGCGACGGCGTTGCGCCTGCTCGTCGGTCTCACCTGCTGGAGCAGCAGTCTCGGACTCGCTCTCCTCTTGAGCAGGCTTGGGAGCACGTGCCTTCTTAGGAGGGGCAACTTCAGTAGGTGCCTCTTGGAAAAGTGGAACTGGAACGGGAGTGGTTGCCTTCTTCACCTTTGCCGGTGCCACAACTTCGGTTGGAACCTCAGCTAC
>CANCUC010000012.1 GCA_947381255.1 Actinomycetota bacterium | reverse complement strand
ACTTCGCGAATGCCTGGGCGTTGGCTCCATCACCGAAACCTCCGGCACGCGGTGCGCCGGTGATTGATGGCTTTGGCGTCGCCTTAGTCGCCGCATCTGCAGGGAGCGCGGTTGCTCCGATCATTGTTAGTGCGATTAGGGCAACAAGGCTGCTTTTTACTTTAAAAGTCATGAGGGAAGGCTATGACAATTATTTTCAACTCCAAGGGAATTTTCCTTATTTTTGGCTGAGAATAATGAGGCAGGTAGGCTCAACCCATGTCAAAAGTGCTCGCATCGCTGCCCGTTGGAGAAAAAGTCGGAATCGCCTTCTCGGGTGGACTTGATACCTCAGTCGCCGTGGCATGGATGCGCGAAAAGGGAGCTGTACCTTTTACTTACACCGCTGACCTTGGCCAATATGACGAGACCGATATTGATTCGATTCCAGGTCGTGCGCTCGCTTATGGCGCGGAGAACGCTCGACTGATCGACTGCAAGCTTGCACTTGTCGAAGAAGGCTTGGCTGCTATTGCTTGCGGAGCTTTCCATATTCGCTCCGGCGGAAAACAATATTTCAACACCACCCCACTTGGTCGCGCCGTAACCGGCACTCTTCTCGTGCGGGCGATGTTGCAGGATGACTGCTCGATCTGGGGCGATGGATCAACCTACAAAGGCAATGACATCGAACGTTTCTATCGCTACGGATTGCTCGCAAATCCTGCGCTCCGTATTTACAAGCCATGGCTTGATGCAGATTTTGTCACCGAACTCGGTGGCCGTAAGGAGATGTCCGAGTGGTTGGTTGCACACAACTTGCCTTATCGCGATAGCACCGAGAAGGCTTACTCAACGGATGCAAATATCTTGGGTGCAACTCATGAGGCGAAGAATCTTGAAGAGCTAGATGCTTCCATCGAAATTGTTGATCCCATCATGGGCGTTAAGTTTTGGGATCCATCAGTCGTCATTGATTCTGAAGATGTGATTATCGAATATTCGCAAGGTCGTCCGGTTTCAATTAATGGAAAGTCATTTACTGACTCAGTTGAGTTGATGCGTGAAGCTAATGCAATCGGTGGTCGCCATGGTTTGGGCATGGCTGATCAGATTGAAAATAGAATTATTGAAGCGAAGTCTCGCGGCATTTATGAAGCACCTGGAATGGCGCTGCTCTTTATCGCCTACGAGCGATTGATCTCTGCAATTCACAACGAAGATACCATCGCGAATTACCATGCCGAAGGTCGTCGCCTTGGTCGCTTGTTATATGAGGGTCGCTGGTTTGATCCACAGTCACTCATGCTTCGTGAATCTCTCACTCGTTGGGTTGCTTCTGCTGTCACAGGCACAGTCACTATCCGCCTACGCCGCGGTGATGACTTCTCCATCATTAACACCACAGGTCCTCACCTGAGCTACCACCCCGAGAAACTCTCGATGGAGCGCAACGAGAACTCCGCATTTGGTCCAACCGATCGCATCGGACAGCTCACTATGCGTAACTTGGATATCGCTGATACTCGCGAGAAGTTGGAGCTTTACACAAAGCAGGGCCAACTCGGTGCGAGTGAATTTAAGTTGATTGGCGAGATCGAAAGTAATTAGTGGAGAAGCCAAACACCTTGAGTAGCGGTTTTCGCCTTAATATTGATACGAGATCCGTTCGCCTCAACCCCATACAAAGTTTTTGAGACTTTATATCCGTATTTGCTCAGGTCCAAGGAAGCCACGACTGGTCCTCGGGAAACAAAAACAAGTATTGATTGACGCTTCGATTCACGTAGGTATGCAAGGTACTCATCTTCGATGGCAATCCAGCGCAATCCGCCATGGCTAAGTGCACGATGTGTCTTTCGCAATTTCACTAACTTCTTAACTTCCTCGAAGAATTCGATATCCCAGGCAGATCGATCATCCCAATTAATGGTTCGTCTTGCGTCTTCGCCCCAGGAACCCTCAAGACCAATTTCGTCGCCGGCAAAAATGGAAGGGACCCCAGGATAGGTCAGCATCATTGTCATGGCAGCCTGATGAGCCTTCTTATCTCCAAGCACTACCGTTCTGAAACGCGCCGTGTCATGTGAATCTAGCAAGAGCATGCTTGCTGTCAGAGATCGCCAAGGGATTGAGGCATTGAATTCAGTCATGGATGCCACTAGTTGTCTTCCATTGATTCGCGGCATCTCAAAAGGCAAACCTTGGAAGCCTCCCGTGATTTCAGGATTCTTATTAATCCAATTCCAAAATGGGCGCATGAAGCCTTGATAATTCATGGCCCCTTGCCAACCCAATCCATTTAAATCACTCGCTTTAAAATCTCCGTTTTCTGCAACTAGCCAAGTATCAGGGTTCTCCTCCTTCATGGCTTTTCTAATGCCCACCATTACCTCGTCGTGAAAGTCATCCGCACCCTGGACTCCGGTCATATTTCCAACATCGATTCTCCAACCGGCCATCCCGTACTTCGGGGAAATCCATTTCTTTACAATCGAATTTTTGGATTCGTACATCCTTTTGCGAAGAGCTTTAGAAGAGTAATTCAATTTTGGCAATGACTCCAAGCCGTACCATCCGACGTAGCCCCATTTAATTTTCTTATCCCAGTAGAAAAAAGATCTCTCTTCTCCCTTGGGGTTTGCCTTTGCCCTTGAAAGCCAATCATGTCCCATCCCGCAATGATTTGAAGTTAAATCCCCGAGGATTCTCACTCCTTTGCCACGCGCAGCTTTGAGAAGCGATTGAAGCGCCCGATCTCCGCCGAGGACGGGATCGACACGGTCAAAGCTGGTCGCGTCATAGCGATGATTTGAGCGCGATGGGAAGAGGGGAGTGAAGTAGATCCCATTAACCCCCAACGCTGTGAGGTGATCTAGGTGCTGCTGTACTCCAAGCAGATCTCCTCCATAAAGTTCTTGACCCGTGAATTTGCTTCGGCCGCGGGGGAGCTCATTCCATTCTCGAGGATAAGCCCAATCTGGCACCAGATTAATCTCTCCCGACTTTGCAAAGCGATCTGGAAAAATTTGATAAAAAACTGAAGAATGAATCCACTCTGGATTTTCTGGAATTGCAACAATCTGAAAATCATTGTTGCTATGCACATCGTGATCTGTTATCCCGTGTGCGTTTAGCCACTCATATTTACTCTTGTCGATAAAAACAAATCTATAGAGTGTTGTGGTATTTCGGATGACTATCGAAACCTCATACCAACTCTCCGTCGAATCGACTTTACTTCGCTTCAACTTGAGGGTTCTAGGCTCTGCATCCTCATACACGCGGATGAATCCCTCTCTAAATTTGTATCCATGAGGGATACGAACTTTTAACTTGATTTCATCACCAATATTTGGCGCGTCATTGCTTACATAGAGTTCACTTCCATCGTGATGTGGAAAACCAGTGAGTCCGAAATCTTTACTCATTTTGATCCAGTTCTTCTAGGCGTTGCGGTGGAACCTCGGTCTTCAAAATCACCGATCCACAGCTCATTTTTCTTACTTTTGGCATCTTTGCCCGCCAATATGGCTTCAACCACCATTCGACCACAAGAGCGAGCCATCTCAAACGCATCAAATTTCACGGTTGATATTTTGGGCCTAGATGACTCCGCCTGAATCTCAAGCATGTTCACTCCGATTATTGAAAGATCTTTTGGAATCAACAATCCATATTGAGCACTTGAGTTAACAAAGCCGATAGTGGCAATATCAAGTGATGACACAATCCCCGTGACGTCAGGGTAATCGCGCTTAAAGTTCTTTGCAGTTTCCATGCCGCCTTCGAGAGTATTCACCGTATCTATGTTTTCGAGTTTAAGTTTGAGAGATGTGGCCGCCTTCTTCATGTAACTAGTAATTGGGGTATTCGCAGACAATATTCCGATCCGGGTATGTCCCAACTCTTTAAGTTTCGTGAAGGCAATCTTGTACACCGTGTCAAAATCTCGATCCACGAAGTTGTATGAAAATCCAACATTGGTCCGTCCAAGAACCACAAAAGGAATGCGATTGCTATTTAGGACATGGGCTCGTGGATCATTTTCCGTAACGTTCATCAGAATCACGCCGCCAGAAAAATTCAATTGCAGCAGTACGTCAATATCTGAATGTCCATCATCAAAAATTGGCCAAATCACACTATGAAAGCCCGCTTCTCTCACGCCTTTCACGATTCCATCAACGAGTGCTCCATCAATTTGCGACTGAGGGGTCATGAAGAGGTTGTACGTCATCATGGTTACCATCGGCGATCTACCGCCTGCCAGAACTTTGGCGGCGTAATTACTCTTATAGCCAGTAGCTTCAATCGCTGCGAAAACACGTTCCTTTGTTTTTTCGCTGATTGTGCGCTTGCCAGAGAGCGTAAATGAAACTGTTGCTTCGGAAACTTGAGCTAATTTCGCTACATCTGCGCGAGTGACCAACGTCCCGCCTTTCCATGCCCTTGAAGAAACTGTTCCAGAAAACTCTTGACAGGTATTTCTCGAATGGTATGTTACTCCATAGTTAACGCGCGTTAACAATTTTTAAACTCCAAAGGGGGGGTTATGAAAAAAGTGTTGCGGTTGGGATTGGGGCTGCTAGTTGGCTCAATGATGGCGGCAGGTTTATCAGTTCCGGCGCAGGCCGCGGGAACTTTGACTATTTGGGTAAATTCCGGAGAAGAATCTACGTATAAAGTTGCTTCTTCTGCCTGGGCGAGTAAGAATCACGTCACGCTGAATATTGTCGCAAAGTGCGGTCTTGGCGATTGTGGCATGGCAAAACTAGCACCGGCCGGCGCTGGACCAGATCTCGTTGAAGTCACGCATGACAACACTGGCTCACTGGTTTCATCTGGTCTTGTCGTTTCGCTTGGACAAACGGTTAATAAGAGCCTTTTCCCAGCTTCCGTTCTTCAGGGTGTCAGTTTCAAATATTCCATCTGGGGAGTTCCACTTAGCGTGAGCAATATTGCCTTGGCTACGAATTTGTCACTTGTACCATCGGGTGCACCAAAAACTTGGAAAGATCTTGAATCCACTTCGACTTCATTAATTTCCTCTGGAAAAGCTTCGGTTGGAGTAGTTACTCACTTGGACGGCTATTTCTTACAACCATTCTTTGATTCACTCGGTGGGTATGTGTTCCAAAACAAATCAGGCACATATATCAACACTAAGCAGGTTGGTCTATATTCAAAGGCCTTGGCAAGCAATGCATCTCTTATGGACAAATGGTTGAGCGAAAAACTCTTTGACAAGTCAAACACCTACGATGGATCTGCCTTTACAAATGGAAAAGCACCGTTTGCGATTGTTGGACCATGGTCCATTGATGGCTTAGATAAGGCCGGAATTAAATACGACCTTTCCGGCATCCCATCTGTGAATGGCGGAACTGCTCGAGCCTTCAGTGGAGTATCGGCACTCTATTTGAGTAATTTCTCAAAGCAGAAGTTGATCGCACGTCAATTCCTCAGTGAAGTCGCGCAATCAGCTGATTTCCAAACTGCTCTTAGCTCGAAGAACAATTCATACCCAGCCAGCATGGCAGCAGCTGCAAACGTTGATAGCAATAGTGTTATCGGTAAATTCGGTGCTTACGGTGCGCAGTGCATTCCTATGCCTAACATCGCAGCGATGAATACCGTATGGACATATTGGAACAATGCATTTGCTGATTGGGCTTCCGGTAAGTCTAAGTTCGGAGCTGCAATGCAATCTGCTTCTAAGAATCTAACTGCAGCACTTGGCTAAGTAGAGATAAAGAGTGGTCCTGGCGTAGTAGGGGTATTGCTCCAGGACCACCTTTTATATACCTGACTTCCGATAATTAAATCTACGCTCTTGGAATGGTGAAATAGTATGAAAGTGCGACTTACAAGGGGGACATTCCTTAAGTACGCATTCACTTACTCAATCGCGCTAAGCCTTCTCTTTATGGGCATTCGATTCCTTCAAAGTAGATCCTGGTTTTTGAGTGTATTTTTCACCAGCTCTGCCTGCATCCTTATCTACCTTTACACTTTTCATAAAAAGGTTCCCGCAAAGTACCTGGTGCCAGGAGTTCTATTTCTCGTTCTCTTTCAAATTTATCCATCCTTCTATTCTGGATATGTTGCATTCACAAATGACTCAAATGGCCACGAAATCTCGAAATCTCAGGCAATATCGACAATTGTTGAAAACTCAAACGTACCGTTTAACAATGCAGGTCCTGTAATTTTTAAAGTGGCCATCGAAAACAATTCAAAGAAGTTATTTCTTATCTTCGAATATCCCAAAAATTCCTGGTGGGCTGGAAATAGTTCCTCACTTGAACAGCTTCAAGTTTCGCAGATTGTTAAATCATCCGATAGTTCCATTGAGAAGGTGCACGGATTTCGACTTCTCAATTCGAATGAAACCGAAGCGGTTTCTGGAGATCTGGGAGATATTCAAGTAAAGCTCAAGAGTGGATTGGTGCTGCAAGCCCAAGATCTACAAACTTTGCAGGTATTTAAACCGAGCATGGTGTATTTTCCTGCGAAAGATGAACTGGTAAATGTTGAAAGTGGTGTTCGCTACCATCCAAATAACAATGGCCAAATGGTTAGCCAGTCCGGTGAGGCGCTTTTCCCCGGATGGAAAACCACAGTGGGTTGGCGAAATTTCACATCAATCATTCATAACGCAGATATCCGACACCCGCTCCTCAAAGTGCTTGCATGGACTTTCTTAAATGCCATAATTCTTGTCGCTTTGGGTTTTCTCATGGGGCTTTGTCTGGCGCTTATTTTTAACTCGCCATTACTTTATTCAAGACGCATTTACAGAACAATTTTTATCGTTCCCATGGCGATACCAAGTGTTCTCTCCGTTTTGGTTTGGTCCGGCCTATTCACGGCACAAACGGGTGTCATTGATCGCATTTTCCATATTTCAACTCCTTGGCTCACAGATTCCCTCTGGGCTCGGGTTGCGGTCCTCATAGTTGAGCTGTGGGTGACTTTTCCTTACATGTTCCTCATCTGCACTGGGGCCATTCAAGCGATACCAAATGAGATTATCGAGGCTGCTGAAATCGATGGGGCATCCCCGCTAAAAGTATTTGGACTTATCAAACTTCCATTGGTCATGCGTACGGTTGCTCCATTACTCGTGGCGTCTGGAGCTATGGCTTTGAATAATTTCGGAGTGATCTATCTCTTAACCGGGGGTGGGCCAACGTTTCCAAATACAAATGGAAACGCTGGAGCGACAGATATTTTGATTTCTTATACATACAAGTTGGCCTTCAACTCGCAAGAGGGTAGCAACTATGGACTTGCAAGTGCTCTTTCAATTTTGAACTTTATTTTAATCGGCCTCATTTCTGTGTATGGATTACGTCGCATGAAGACGATGGAAGGGGTGAATTAGATGAAAGCGCCGAGCGTTCCTAACGCAAGACGAAGGAAGATTTGGCTTAGAAAAGTCCTATGGCGCCATCTCCTAGGAGTTGTAGTGGCCTGTTTTGCCCTCTTTCCCTTGGTCTGGATGATTTCAGCTGCCTTTGATGTGACGGGGCAAATTAGTACTCAGCAATTGATACCACTGCATCGAGGTCTGGCTAACTTCACACAATTGTTCTCTAATAAAGAGAAGCCATTCTTTACATGGGTAAGAAATTCAATGGTTGTGGCAATTTGCGCCGCCGCCATGCAGACCATTATTGGAGCATCTGCAGCTTATTCACTGAGTCGGCATAGATTCAGAGGTCGCAAACTTACGCTCACCACAATTTTGATCGTGCAGATGTTTCCTCAGTTATTGGCAGCCACTACCTTGTTCTTGATCATAAATACTTTTGGTAAGACATTTGTTTTCCTTGGACTAGGTCACCAACTTCCCCTGATCCTCATATTTGGAGGAGCGGCACTGGGAGTAAATACGTGGATGTTGAAAGGTTTCTTCGACACTATTCCGAGTGAGATTGATGAAGCAGCGACAATTGATGGCGCTGGTCACTTTCTAATCTTCACAAGAATTATTGTTCCTCTAGCCGTACCCGTCTTTGTTGTGATTTCACTCCTCTCTTTCATCGGGATTTTGAATGAGTATCTAATTACTTCGGTAATTCTGGGGCTTGATGGGAAAAATATGACTGTTGCTGTCGGCTTGCAGCAGTTCATTTACGGCCAATACGGGAAGAACTGGGGCCCTTTTACTGCTGGAGCGCTTCTCGCGACGATTCCAGTCTTAGCCCTCTTTATGTTCCTCCAGAAGTTTCTCGTGTCTGGACTCGTCAGTGGATCTACGAAGGGATAGGAATCGAGTGTTAGCTGTTGAAAATTTCCAGGTGAGAGGCTTGCCGGGAGAAGTTCATAAAGTTCGTTTTGGTGATCGAACGGTCGACTACTGGTCACCTCGCGAACCGAGTGAATATTTCCTCATTGCATTGGATGGGCAAAATGTCTTGGATAAGCGGAACATTCCAATCAATCCTCACCAGCGTGCGACCTGGGAGTTGGGACAATCAGCACTTAAGGTTTTTGCGAAACATGGACTGACTGCACCAACGGTTATTTGTGTTTATCACACGCCTTATTTAGCAGACAACCTCGGCCGATTAAAAGAATATGTTCCAGCTCAATACATGTCTAAGAGTGAAAATTGGAGCCAAGAAAGTCACGGGCTCTATAAAGGGAATGTAGATTCTTTTCTAGCTACTCTGACGGCTGATCAGCATGTCGCAGAGTTGACGGATTTGATAGTTCCAACGATTGCAGCACATCTTGGGAAAGAAATCACGCCAGAGAAGACCGCAATCCTTGGTGCCAGCATGGGCGGGTTAGCCGCTATTTATTCGTTAATTAAGGAACCTGATTTCTTTCATACGGCGCTCAGTTTCTCTCCTCATTGGGTTCTAGGCGGAGATCAACTTGCCGAGAAGATGATGCAGGACTTCCCAGCTCCAGGGAGACATAAGTTGTGGATGAGCCGAGGCACAAAGGGTTTGGACGCCTTATATGAGAACTCGCAGGATCTCGCCGATCGCTTGATTAAGGCGAAGGGATATAAAGAAAATATTGATTTTGTAAGCAGGACACTGAATAGAGGTGCCCATTCCAATGCCTCATGGGCACGTTATGCGCCAGCAGCTCTAGATTTTTGGCTCGGGAAAGGAAATAAATGAAGCGCAGGATTGTTTTCGCAGGGGACAGCATTATTCATGGAGGACCTTGGCAGTTCTGGCTTCCAGATCACTACGTAACCAATTTTGCTTTTCCTGGTCACACAACTTCAGATTTAGCTGCATTGGTGAATGACATTGTTGAGTCACAGCCTGAATTACTTATAGTGATGATTGGTACAAACGACTTCGGAAAATTTCGATTGCCGATTGAGGATGTAATCGAGAATATTCTCGCCAACGCTGATGATTTGAGAAAACTCCTGCCGAATGTACCGATTATCTGGAATTCACTGACTCCACGTACTGGCGAGTTTTCACAGAGCGTCATTGAGGTAAATAAAGAAATTAAACCTGAATTGGAAGCACTTGGAATTATCTATTTTGATACTCATGGATTACTTAAAGATGACAATCGGGATATTTTAAAGATTGAGTATTGTTCTGATCCTGATACTTTTGGCTTGCACTTAAATAATGCTGGCTACGAAGAATGGTTCCGCGCTCTAGCTCCCGTAATCTCCAATAATTTGGCGGTTTAGAGAGAACTAAACCTGATCTCTACCAACAAAGAAAGTGAGCTGCACATGAGAATTCCGAGTAAGCATCAATCTGGGATGGATAGAAGAAATTTTCTCAAGGTCGGAAGTCTAACTCTGGGTGCAGCACTAGCGCCAAATCTATTGGATACGCCTAGTTCCGATGCTGCGATTCCAAGTAATGCCCTGTACATCCCACCTGTACTTTCAGGGAAGAATTTCAATCTCAAGCTTCAGAAATCAACAAAGCAAATTGCCGGCGGCGCTCTTACGAAGACATATAGCTATAACGGAGTCGGATTTTGGGGCCCTACGCTCGTAATGAAAAAGGGCGATGACATTTCACTCAACGTGACAAATAATTTGAACGAGCAGACCACAACGCATTGGCACGGCATTCATTTGCCAGCCGAGATGGATGGTGGACCCATGCAGGTGATTGAAGTGGGCAAGACGTGGAAACCTAAATTTAAGATGATGAATAATGCTGCGACGTATTGGTACCACCCCCACATGCACAAAACTACTCAGAAACAATTAGCTTTGGGAGCCGGAGGATTTATTATCGTCCAGGACTCTGTTGAGGCGGTACTTGCACTTCCTCGCACCTACGGTGTTGATGATATTCCACTTGCTCTTGGAAGCCGTTCTCTTTCTGCTACCAATCAAATTAGTCCGACCACTATTTACGGCGATACCTTGCTTACCAATGGGGTAGCAAATGCTCAGGTCTCACTTCCTGCTCAATTTGTTCGCCTTCGTCTTCTAAATATTGAATCAGAACGGGTATTCAACATAGGTCTCTCTGATGGACGCACCTTCCACGTCATTGCAACAGATGGTGGTTTGGTTCAAAAGCCGATTCCCGTAAAGCGATTGATTATGGTTCCAGGTGAGCGCTATGAGATCCTGGTTGATTTAACCGGCAATGCAGTTGGTTCCACGCTTTCACTCCGCGCCTTTAACAAGGGCTTAGCATTTGGATATGGCGGAGCGGAACCGGCAACCTCGGGTGAATTTGGAAGTTTGCTCAACAACACTGAATTTGACCTTCTGAAAATTCAAGTCATAAAAGCCACTAGTTCTGCAATAACGAAACTTCCAACAACTCTCGCTGCCAGTACTTTTCCTACAAAGGCGGAAGTTACTAATTCTCGAACAATCGCCATCAACGATCAGGGAGCAGGCACACCATTTACCTTTGATAGTAAGAGCTATGACATGTCGGTCATCAACCAGCGCGTGAAGTTAGGCGCTACCGAGGCATGGACCATCACAAACGATCAGATCTTTGGGCATGCCTTTCATATTCATGATGTGCAGTTCAAGATTATCTCCAGAAGCTCAGGACCGATTCCAGCCCATGAGAATGGTTGGAAAGATACCTTCTCTATTCAGCGAAATGAGAGAGTCACCTTCCTGGCGAAGTTTGCCGATTTCTCAAGTTCAACCTGGGCTTATATGTACCACTGCCATATGGCTAATCACGAAGACGGCGGATTGATGGGTCAATTCTTAGTGGTCTAGAGTCTTCGTTTTAATGCGAATGACTTGCACTTACTAGTTCTCACTGAGAACTCGACGCTTAATCCTGCTACCTTCACCTCACACCGAGCACGGGAGAGACAATGAAGATTTACAACAATATTTCAGAGGTATTTGGAAATACACCGCTCGTCAAGATCCAGCGCCTATTTCCTAATACAACTGCAACAGTCGCAGCAAAGCTTGAGTTCTATAACCCAACAGCATCTGTGAAGGATCGTCTTGCAGTGGCCATGGTTGATGATGCAGAAGCAAGTGGCGCACTCAAGCCTGGTGGAACCATCGTTGAAGCAACCAGTGGTAACACCGGTATCGCACTTGCCTCTGTCGGCGCTGCACGTGGTTACAAAGTTGTTCTCACAATGCCTGATTCAATGTCCAAGGAACGTCGCGCACTCTTGCGCGCACTCGGTGCAAAGTTGATTCTGACTCCTGCAGCTCAAGGAATGCGCGGAGCAGTAGAGGCCGCCGAAGCAATTGGCGCAGAAGAGGGCGGCATCTTGGTTCGCCAATTCGAAAACCAAGCTGGACCAAAGATTCACCGCGAGACTACTGCGGCAGAAATTTGGAATGACACTGATGGCGAAGTTGCGGCTGTTGTTATGGGTATTGGAACTGGTGGAACTATCACTGGTGTTGGACAAGCTCTTAAAGAGAAGAATCCAAATGTAAAGATTTTTGCAGTACAACCAGCAGCATCTCCAGTGCTAACAGGTGGTTCTCCTGCAGGACACCCGCTTCAAGGAATTGGCGCAAACTTCGTGCCACCAGTTCTTGATACAACAATTTATGATGAAGTTCTCTCTGCTCCGAACGAGGAGGCATTTACATATGCCAAGCGCGCTGGACAAGAAGAGGGAATCCTTGCTGGTATCTCATCAGGCGCAGCCCTGTGGGGCGTCTCACAAATTGCAGATCGTCCAGAGTTCGCTGGCAAGATCATTGTCGTCGTATTAGCTTCCTTCGGTGAGCGTTATCTATCAACGCCGCTCTATAAGGAATTTATTGACGAGCCAGTCGCTCCATCTATTTAACCTATACTTCAGCACTTATGTCATTCATCGCAGAGGATCTCGCAACCGCATTGAAGCGGGATCCTGCTGCGCGTTCTAAATTTGAAGTAGCCCTCACGTATCCAGGTGTGCACGCTCTATGGGCACATCGCTTTGAACATTGGCTCTGGAAGAAGAACCTGCGTTTAGCGGCGCGCTTCTTCGCAAACCACACTCGCGCTCGTACGGGAATTGAGATCCATCCTGGTGCGCAGCTTGGCCGCCGGGTATTTATCGATCATGGCATGGGCGTAGTTATTGGAGAGACCGCAATCGTTGGTGATGATGTAACGATTTATCACGGCGTAACACTCGGCGGACGTACCTTGGAAAAAGGTAAGCGCCACCCAACAATTGAGAACAATGTAAT
>CANCUC010000011.1 GCA_947381255.1 Actinomycetota bacterium | reverse complement strand
GCGGGAGACCAAAAGAGAGTTACAGCTTCCACAATCACCGTTGCGGTGTATAGCCAGATATAGCTATGAACTAAGGGGATTGATAGGTAGAAACCGAACCTGAGAACGTCGCAGACAATCATCAATCGTCTGCGATCAAAACGGTCAGCGATCACTCCCGCAAGAGGACCTAGTAGAACGGCAGGCAGAAGTCGGACAATGAAGACACCGGCAATAGCGAAGTTAGCTTTGCGGTAGTTGCCTCCAGCGAGCTCCTGAGCGAGAGCGGTTGAGGCGAGGAGTCCCAGCCAATCTCCAAAGGAGGAGAAGGCCATGCTGTTCCAGAGTTTGCGGAAGGCTGGGATCGCTAAAACGCTGCGGGATTCCGACTGCGCCGGAGCGGAGGGATATGGCAGCGCTTGGGACATGGGCTAAGCCTAGAGGCTGGCACCCGTTGTGGCTTTGCCTCTTCCAGAGGCCGCCTTCTTCTTCGTCTTTGGAGCCCCGGTCGCTTTGACAACCTTGGCGGTCAAACTTGGTGCACTCTTCTTCGCGCGAACGCTCTTCTTCTTAGGTCGAGCAGCTCCGCCATTTTCTGCCTCCCAGGCGCGGCGACCAGCTAGAAGTTCCATACCGCGTTCAAGAGTCAGAAATTCGACACTATCTCCGCGACGCAGGGTCGCATTTGTAACTCCATCTGTGACATACAAACCGAAGCGACCATCTTTTACTAGTACCGCAGATCCAGAAGCTGGGTCGAGACCAAGATCTTTCACTGGAGGTTTTGCTACCCCACGTCTGCGCACCTTTGGCTCTTTGTAAATAGCAATTGCCTCATCGAGGGTAATTGAAAAAAGTTGCTCTTCTGAAGTCAAAGTTCTGGAATCTGCACCCTTAGTTAAATAGGGGCCGTAGCGACCATTTTGTACAGTGATCGTCTCACCCTCGTACTCACCTAAGGCGCGAGGAAGTGACATCAACTTCAACGCATCATCGAGAGTGATGGTGTCAAGGTTCATCGTTGAAAGAAGTGAAGCTGTCTTGGGCTTTGGAGCATCCTTCTTCTTGCGAGGTTTCTTTAATTCACCAGTCTTCTTATCAACCACAAGTTCTGGTTCAGGAAGTATCTGTGTGACATAAGGACCGAATCGACCTGACTTCGCAACGAGTGGGTAACCGGTTTCGGGTTCCACGCCCAGCTCTCGTTCACCAGAAGGCTTTGCAAGAAGTTCGATTGCAACTGCAAGAGTTAATTCGTCAGGTGCAAGGTTTTCAGGAATGTTCGCGAATTTTCTATTATCGCCTTCACCTTGCTGAATGTATGCGCCGAATCGTCCAACGCGAATTTCAATATCTTGACCCATCTTCATCGTGTTGATTTGCTGGGCATCGATAGCACCTAAATCAGATGCCAACGCTTCCAAACCGGGAACATCATCGTGTCCATAGAAGAAACGAGTAAGCCATTCAACGCGATCGGCTTCACCGTTTGCAATCTTGTCGAGATCTTCCTCCATTGAAGCGGTGAATTCGTAATCGACCAACTTTGAGAAGTGTTGTTCAAGTAATCCGGTAACGCTAAAGGCTAGGAATGTTGGAACGAGTGCGCGCCCACGTTTTGCAACATATCCGCGATCTTGAATTGTAGAAATAATCGATGCGAATGTAGATGGTCTGCCAATACCAAGTTCTTCTAGCTTCTTAACCAGAGTTGGCTCTGTATAACGTGCTGGGGGCTTAGTTTCATGGCCCTCAGAGGTGTACTCCTTCACCTTTACGGTGTCGCCGACGTTCATTGGTGGCAGGCGGCGTGATTCATCATCAACTTCAACCGCGCCCTCTTCCTGGATATCTTCATATGCAGCCAAGAAGCCAGGGAAGGTAATGACAGAACCATTAGCACGGAAATTCGCCAGGTTCCCGCTCTTTGTTTGAACATCAAAGTCCACGCGCATCTGCATCTTTTTAGCATCAGCCATCTGTGACGCGATCGTCCGTTTCCAAATTAGATCGTAAAGTGCAAACTCATCACGGCTTAATTCCGGTGCTAATTCGCCGGGAGTTTTAAAGACATCTCCGGCGGGACGGATGGCTTCGTGAGCTTCCTGAGCATTCTTGGTCTTACCCTCATAGAGGCGAGGAGATGCTGGAACATATTCTTTTCCATAGAGCGACGCTGCTTGTGCTCGCGCCGATGAAATTGCAGATCCCGAGAGCGTTACTGAATCGGTACGCATGTAAGTGATGTAACCATTTTCGTACAAGCGCTGAGCAACTCGCATTGTGAGTTGTGCTCCCCAGCCTAAGCGCGAACCCGCATCTTGTTGCATAGTCGAGGTTGTGAACGGAGCCTTTGGTCGCTCAGTTCGTGGAGACTCTTCTGTGCTCTTCACGGTAAGTGCAGTTCCAACCAAACTTTGAGTGAGTTCGCGAGATCCAGCTTCATCAAGGAGCAAGATGTTCTTTGCAGATCTCTCTTTTAATCCACCAAGTTCATCAAAATCATTTGTGGTTGCGACACGTTTTCCATCTAAAGCGATGAGTCGTGCGGTGAAATTCTGATCAGTTTCTGCTTTGAGATCCCACCATGATGAGGAGACGAATGCCATTCTCTCGCGTTCGCGTTCGACGATAAGTCTGGTGGCAACAGATTGCACACGTCCGGCGCTAATGCGCGGCATAACTTTCTTCCAGAGCACAGGGGAGAGACGGTATCCATAGAGTCGGTCGAGAACGCGCCTGGTCTCTTGTGCATCTACCAATCGATAATCAAGGTCGCGGGTATTTTCAGCCGCCTCTTGAATCGCCTCTTTGGTAATTTCATGGAAGACCATGCGGCTAATAGGAATTTTGGGGCGGAGAACTTCAATGAGGTGCCATGCGATCGCTTCACCTTCGCGGTCCTCATCGGTAGCCAGAATAAGTTCATCGGCGTTCTTCATAAGCGCCTTGAGTTCATTTACCTTGGCGCGCTTATCGGGGTTAATTACATAAAGTGGCGCGAAATCCTCTTCAATATTTACGCCCTCTTTTGCCCAGGCGGTCTTCTTATACTCGGCCGGAATATCTGCGGCTCGCTGCGGGAGATCTCTAATGTGGCCGACAGAGGCTTCAACTACGTAGTCATCCCCCAGGAAAGCGCCAATCTTGCGCGCCTTCGCAGGGGACTCCACGATAACTAGCTTGATGCCCAAATTAATTAACTCCTCGAGGTTTAGGGAAGGGAGAGCCCTATGCCCTCACTACAACCGAAACTATTACGCGACTATGCGATAACTGTTCCAGCTTTTGCACTCCTGATGAGAGCGTAGATGATAACGAGAACAGCGAGAGCTGCGATGACTCCACTTGCAACAGCATGTCCTTTGAGTGAGAAGGAGACGATCGCTGGTGTGATGAGAAGTGCAACTAGGTTCATCACCTTAAGAAGTGGGTTAATTGCCGGACCTGCTGTGTCCTTAAATGGATCTCCAACAGTGTCTCCAACAATCGTTGCGACGTGGGCATCTGAACCCTTACCGCCATGGTGACCATCTTCAACCATCTTCTTAGCGTTATCCCATGCACCACCTGCATTTGCGAGGAAGACCGCCATCAGAGTTCCAGTTCCGATTGCACCGGCTAGGTATGCGCCAAGCGCACCAACACCGAGTCCGAAACCAACCGCGATAGGAGCCATGACTGCAAGCAAGCCTGGAGCAACGAGTTCGCGCAATGAGTCACGAGTACAAATATCTACAACGCGACCGTATTCAGGCTTCTCTGTTCCATCCATGATTCCAGGGTGCAAGCGGAATTGTTCGCGAACTTCTACGACAACTGCGCCGGCTGCGCGTGACACAGCGTTGATTGCGAGACCTGAGAAGAGGAACACAACTGATGCACCAATGATGAGGCCAACCAGGTTACGAGGGTTAGCGATATCTAGGATGCCTTGGAATTGAATGTTGAGATTTGCTGCAGTCTTTCCAGCATCAGCAACAGCCTTGAGAATTGCATTTGTGAATGCGCCGAAGAGTGCAGTTGCTGCGAGGACCGCAGTAGCAATTGCAATTCCCTTTGTAATCGCCTTAGTGGTGTTACCCACTGCATCAAGTGATGTAAGGATCTGTGCGCCTTCACCGTGAACATCTCCAGACATTTCAGCGACGCCTTGTGCGTTATCTGAAATTGGTCCAAAGGTATCCATGGCAACGATTACACCGACAGTTGTTAGCAAACCAGTACCAGCCAATGCGATTGCGAAGAGGCTAAGCACGATTGAGCCATGACCAAGAACAAATGCACCGAATACTGCAGCTGCAATAAGCAGTGCAGAGTAAACAGCAGATTCAAAGCCGATTGCGATACCAGCGAGAATAACTGTGGCAGAACCGGTATTTGATGAAGCTGAAACATCGTTTACTGGGCGGCGTCCGATTTCAGTAAAGAAGCCGGTAAGAACTTGGATAGATGCTGCAAGAACAATTCCAATTAATACTGCGCCGAATGTAAGGATGCGAGGATTTACATTGCTCGCTGTATGAGCTGCATCAAGTCCCGTAAGCAACTTCATAGAACCTGGCAGGTAGGTGAATGTTGCGAAGCCAACTAAGACTGCAGAGATAATTGCTGATAGGAAGAATGATCGGTTGATCGCCTGCATCGCAGAGCGATCTGTTGAGCGAAGTCGAGTAATGAATACGCCGATAATCGCGGTGACAATTCCAATTGCTGGAACGATCAATGGATAGATAAGACCCGCATCACCGAAACCGGCCTTACCAAGAATAAGTGCTGCAACCAAGGTAACTGCATATGACTCAAAGAGGTCAGCGGCCATTCCTGCACAGTCACCAACGTTATCTCCAACATTGTCTGCGATTGTTGCTGCGTTACGAGGATCATCTTCAGGAATATTTTGTTCGACCTTACCTACAAGGTCAGCTCCGACGTCAGCTGCCTTGGTAAAGATTCCGCCACCAACGCGCATAAACATCGCGAGCATCGCGGCACCGAAGCCAAAGCCTTCAAGAACCTCTGGAGCATTTTCGCGATAGATGATTACAACAAGTGAAGCACCAAGAAGTCCGAGGCCGACTGTTGTCATTCCAACTACGCCTCCGGTGCGGAAGGCGATCTTCACAGCATTTTCAGCTGAGCGCTGACGGGCTGCTTCTGCAACGCGAACGTTCGCGCGAACAGCTAGCCACATTCCGTTGTATCCAACTGAGGCGCTAAAGAGCGCACCGAGTAGGAAGAATATTGAGCGACCGATGCGGATATCGGTGTGTCCAGGAAGTGCAAAAAGGAGCACAAAGACAATAGCTACGAAAACTGAGAGTGTTCTGAATTGGCGGTTGAGATAAGCGGCTGCTCCCTCTTGAATGGCGAGGGCGATCTCCTTCATCTTCTCGGTTCCATCGGATTGCGCTAGAACTTGTGCCCGTAATCCGTAGGCAATTGCCAGGGCTAGAAGTGAGATTCCGAGAACGATATAAACATAAATCAGATTAGTTCCGGTGACTTGAACGGCTGTCGACACTATTTTGACTCCTCGTTGAGTGGATAGGTGGCATTCCTGACCTTCTTAAGGGTTGAAAGGTTACACATATATATAAGGTCTATGACAAATTTCGCGCTATCAATCGGTATCCTGTAACCCTATGAGCTTTATAAGCGTTACCTCAGCCCTCAATTCCAACTACTCGTTGGTCATCATCTTCGCCATTTTGGCCCTTGAGACAGGTTTGCCGCTCATCATTGGTCTACCCGGGGATACCCTCCTCATCACCGCCGGCCTCTTCGCCGCGGGTATTGGTTCTAAGAGTGGCCATCACCTCAATATCGCCGTTGTGGCCGCTGGGGCACCTATCGCCGCCATCATTGGCTCTCAATTCGGCCACTGGCTGGGTTGGCATTATGGAATCAGAATTTTTAGCAGACCAAATTCAAAATTCTTCGATCCAGGAAAGATCAAGTCGGCCGAAAAATACATCACTAAATACGGTCGTGGCCGTGCGATTGTCCTTGGCCGTTTCATTCCCGTAGTTCGCGGACTTATTAATCCACTCTCCGGAATTATTCGAGTTCCTTTTAAGACCTTCGCATTTTGGAATGTCTTTGGCGCACTTATCTGGACTCAGGTACTTATCTGGGGCGCCTATGCAGCTGGAAATACCTTCGCAGATACCATCTCGAAATATCTAACAGATATTGTCTTGGTTATTGCAGGTATAACGGTGATACCACTTGGTTGGGAGATCTTTAAAGAGTGGCGCAGTCGCAAGCACCTCTCTTAATTAATATTTATAAACCTAAATCTGCCAACTGATAAGCAGCTCGATATTCCAATCCAGCAGTTTCAACAGTCTCTTTAGCGCCGCGTTCAACAATAACTGCGACACCTACAACGATTGCACCGGCCTCTTTGAGCGCTTCAACCGCCGTCAGAACTGATCCACCGGTTGTTGAAGTATCTTCAACTGCAAGCACGCGCTTACCAACTACATCTGGACCTTCGATCCGTCGTTGTAATCCATGAGCTTTCTCTGCCTTACGAACTACAAATGAATCGAGCTTGCGACCTTTACTAGCAGCCACATGCATCATCGCGGTCGCAACTGGATCTGCGCCAAGAGTTAATCCACCAACCGCTTCATAATCCCAATCCTTGGTGAGTTCAAGCATCACCTCACCAACAAGTGGAGCTGCAGTTGAGTCAAGTGTGATTCGTCGCAAATCAACGTAGTAATCAGCCTCTTTACCTGAAGAGAGGATTACCTTGCCGTGGACAACAGCTTTACCCAGGATCTCTGACTTTAGTGATTCGCGTGAACTCATGGCGAAACCCTATCTACTCTTCTTTATAAATAACGACATGTTGTGTCGAACGTTTCTCAATTGCTAAGGCGGGATTAGATGCCATAAGAGCATCCACTTCTGTTCGCAACTTTGCTACCTCAAGGGCCATATTCGCTACCGCAGACTCCAACTCCATAATCCGCTTAATACCGGCGAGATTTATTCCATCGCCAACCAAGCGCTGAATGTTGCGAAGAGAGGCGATATCTCGCAAGGAATACCGGCGTCCACGTCCTGAGGCACGTCCGGGAGAAACTAATCCCATGCGATCATATTGACGGAGAGTTTGAGGATGCATTCCAGATAATTCTGCAGCTACCGAAATAACATAAACCGCTTGATCATCATCTGGGTGTGATTCTAAGTTCATGCCCCCGCCCTCTCTTTGAGATGGGTGCGAGGAGAGTCTGACTTAGTGAGTTCCGCAAACTCCTCAAGAGCAGCCTTGGCTTTGCTATCAATACGTTGAGGAACTTGTACTTCTACCGTGATCAGCAGATCCCCGGTCTGAAAATCTTTTTTAACACCACGTTCTTTAACACGCAAAACTTTGCCGTTTGGGGTACCGGGTGCAAGCCTGACAACGACATCTTCACCGCTCAGTGTTGGAACAGAAATATCTGCACCAAGCGCGGCCTCGGTAAACGTCACAGGTAAAGTCATCAAGAGATTATTTCCATCGCGAGTGAAGACTGGGTGCTTTGTTACATTGATAATGATGAAGAGATCACCGGGGCCAGCTTGGCCGGGTGCACCTCTTCCTTTAAGTTTGATCTTGCCACCATCTTTAATTCCAGCGGGAACGCGGGTAGTGATGCTTTGATCATTTACACGAAGTGTTATCTCGCGGCCATAGATCGCATCACGGAATGAGATTGTTGTTTCGGTTTGTAGATCTTGCCCGCGACGTGGGCCTCTGTTTCCGCCGCCGAAGAGGGTAGAGAAAATATCGCTTTGTGAACCGCCGCCGAAGATATCTTCAAAACCGCCGCCGCCAAATCCTCCACCGGGAGATTGTTGTCCTCCGCGAGGAACTCTTCCGCTTGTAAAGGCATCGCGCATCTCCTGGTACTCAGCACGCTTCTTATCATCGGAGAGAATTTCATACGCTTCAGAAACTTCCTTGAAGCGATCTTCTAATTTCTTATCGCCCTTGGTCTTATCAGGGTGTAAATCTTTTGCCAACTTCCGATATGCCTTCTTAATTGCGGCAGCATCATCGTTTTTTGAAACGCCAAGGATCTTGTAGAGATCTTTCTCGTACAAGTCCTTGGCGGCCATTTAATGTACTTCTCTCTTACTCAGGATCGGTAACGATTACTTGAGCGGGGCGCAAAATACGCTCCTTGAATTTATATCCAGGACGCAAGACTTTTGTTACTTGAGTATCAGATACATCTGGAGATGTCTCATGCATGAGCGCTTCGTGAATGTGTGGATCAAAGGTGACGCCAGTATCTACAAATTTGGTGAGACCCAATTTTGTTGTGGTGTTGACCAATTGGTCAGCTACCGCTTTAAATCCTCCGGTTAATTCACCATGCTCTTGTGCGCGATCAATGTCGTCGAACGCGCCAAGTAATTGTGCAAGAACAATTCCAGTTACAACTTCTGCGGATTCGATTCTCTCTTTATCTACACGCTTCCGATAATTTTGAAAATCCGCTTGAAGTCGTTGCAAGTCTGCAGTAAGTACTGCAACAGGGTCAGCTTCAGCAGGTTCTACTTGAGATAGCGCTTCAGCGACTGCGTCAGAGAGCGCTTGTTCAGCACTCTCTGCGCCAGTTGATTCCTCTGTCATTACTGCTCTTCAACGATCTCGGCATCTTCGACTCCATCATCAGCCTTTGGGGCCTCAGAGGATTCGGCAGCGTTTGCTGCATAGAGAGATGCTCCGAGCTCTTGGCTCAAGGTAGAAACCTTCTCGGTCGCTGATTTGATAGCACCGACATCACTGCCAGCTAGTGCGCTCTTGAGATCTCCAAGTGCGCTCTCAACATCAGCTTTCTTTGAGGCAGCATCGCCTTGTGAAAGCTTCTCATCGTTATCTTTGATGAACTTCTCGGTCTGGTAGACCAAGCTGTCACCAATGTTGCGAGTTTCAGCCTCTTCACGGCGTGCCTTATCTTCTTCAGCGTGAGCTTCAGCATCCTTCACCATGCGATCAATCTCCTCCTTGGAGAGAGATGAACCGCCGCTAATTGTGATCTTCTGCTCCTTGCCAGTTCCCAAATCCTTCGCTGCAACGTGCAAAATACCGTTAGCATCAATATCGAAGGTAACTTCAATCTGGGGGATTCCACGTGGTGCAGGAGCGATTCCTGTCAGTTCAAACATCCCAAGACGCTTATTTGCGCTAGCAATTTCACGCTCTCCTTGGAAGACCTGAATCTGCACTGCTGGTTGATTGTCATCAGCGGTTGTAAAAATTTCAGAACGCTTTGTTGGGATGGTTGTGTTCTTCTCGATGAGCTTTGTCATTACGCCGCCCTTGGTTTCGATTCCAAGTGAGAGTGGAGTGACATCCAAGAGAAGAATGTCTTTAACATCTCCCTTAAGAACACCGGCTTGAAGCGCAGCACCAACAGCGACAACCTCATCAGGGTTAACACCCTTATTAGGCTCCTTGCCGCCGGTGAGCTCGCGTACCAATTCAACAACTGCTGGCATACGTGTTGAGCCACCTACGAGAACTACGTGATCGATATCTGCGATAGGAATTCCAGCATCCTTAAGAACTGTCTGGAATGGGCCCTTGCAACGAGCGAGAAGATCTGAAGTCATATTTTCAAATTGTGCGCGGGTGATTGTTTCATCCAAGAACAATGGATTCTTCTCTGCATCTACAGTGATGTAAGGAAGGTTGATGGATGTTTGAGCAGAAGATGAAAGTTCAATCTTCGCCTTCTCTGCAGCTTCGCGAACGCGCTGCATCGCCATCTTGTCCTTAGTGAGATCAATTCCATTTGCCTTTTTGAATGTTGCAACCAGGTGATCAATGAGTGCTTGATCCCAATCATCTCCACCGAGGTGGTTATCTCCATTAGTTGCCTTAACTTCAATGACGCCTTCACCCATTTCAAGAAGTGAAACGTCGAAGGTGCCGCCACCAAGGTCGAATACCAAGATTGTCTGCTCGTGGTCGCCCTTATCAAATCCATATGCGAATGCCGCAGCTGTTGGCTCGTTGACGATACGCAAGACATTAAGTCCTGCAATCTCTCCAGCTTCCTTGGTTGCTTGACGTTGTGCATCATCGAAATATGCAGGCACGGTGATAACAGCATCTGAAACTGTGTCGCCGAGATAAGACTCAGCGTCGCGCTTCAACTTCATCAAGATACGAGCTGAGATCTCCTGAGGTGTGTACTTCTTGCCATCAATATCTTGGGTCCAACCTGTACCCATATGACGCTTTACTGAACGAATCGTGCGCTCGACGTTCGTTACAGATTGACGCTTTGCGACTTCTCCGACCAAGACCTCGCCATTCTTAGCAAAGGCAACGATCGAAGGCGTGGTGCGAGCGCCCTCAGCATTGGCGATAACAGTGGGTTCTCCACCCTCCAATACGCTGACGCAGCTATTTGTGGTTCCTAAATCAATTCCTACGGCTCTAGCCATCTGTAGATCTCCCTCTAATTCGCCCCCGTGGGGGTTCTTGCCCGGTTTACGTCTGGGCCTGACAGAATTCTCGCTCTTGAGTCGCCGCGTGTCAAAAGATTGAGCCGTGGCGACTCAAGTATGAGTTAATCAGGTAACGCGGGAGGGGCGGGGATTATTCCCAGCTGGAGCGAGCGCGACGGCGCGGAAAGGCTTGGAGCAGGGCGGCTACGAGAAGCCCGCCTACAAATCCTCCGGCGTGAGCGTGCCAATCCACACCAGGGACGAAGCTAAAGACAATGTTGAGAACGAGCAGACCCATCACTTGACGGTAATCCACGCCCATCCTCTTTCCAGAGATAAGCATTACTCCAAATAGTCCGAAGATCATTCCCGAAGCGCCAACCGAGGGTTGGTTTACGGGATCGAGCCAGAGACTCGCGAAAGATGCGGCTACGGCGGAGATGATCAAAATTAATCCGTAGCGAGTACGTCCATAAAAATGTTCTACGAGATTTCCGAGTTGGAATAAGACCAACATATTTGAACCCATATGTAACCAGCTAGCGTGGGTCAGAACAACTGTAAGAACCCGGTACCACTCACCAGCAAATACTCCGTGAAGTTGGTTATCACTAAAGATCGCTTTATTAATGAGTAAGAGGTGGTCTTGTAAACCTAAACCGCCCCAAGTAATTGTGGGCGCATATGTCGCAACAATAAAGAAACCCGCAATAACAACAATTAAATTTGTTGTTAGCGAACTCTTTATCTTCATTTAAAGGTTGTTAAAGGGATTATTCAGTAATAGTTACAGAATTAATCTTGATTGCTTCAACTGGGCGATCCATTGAACCAGTCTTTGTTCTCTCGATCGCATCAACAATCTTCTGAGAGGCTTCATCTTTAACTTCACCAAAGATTGAGTGCTTGCGGTTCAACCATGTGGTTGGCGCTGCTGTGATGAAGAACTGTGAGCCATTTGTATTTGGTCCAGAGTTGGCCATTGCAAGAAGGTAAGGGCGGTCAAATGAAAGTTCACCGTGGAACTCATCATCAAACTTGTACCCAGGTCCGCCAGTCCCGGTGCCTTGTGGGCATCCACCTTGAATCATGAAGCCAGCGATAACGCGATGGAAGATGGTTCCGTTGTAGAAATCTTTCTTTGCAAGATCAACAAAATTCTTAACGGTCTTTGGGGTGTGGTTATCAAAGAGCTCGATGACGATGTCACCTTGTGAAGTATGGAGGGTTGCTGTTGACATTCTGGTGCCTTCCGCATGTGGGTTTTATCTAGTTAGTAAATATGAGATGGAAGTGGAGCCTAGGAGGATCGAACTCCTGACCTCCTGCTTGCAAAGCAGGCGCTCTACCAATTGAGCTAAGGCCCCATATTTACTGCTGATATTTCAGAATCCGAACCTTATCTGAATGAGTTCAGGTACGGAAATCTGGCAATCTCGTGGGCCTGGGAGGACTTGAACCTCCGACCTCTTCCTTATCAGGGAAGCGCTCTAACCAAGCTGAGCTACAGGCCCATTTTCTGGGTGTCTTGCGAGTGACCGAGGCTACCCGACTTCGGGGATTAGCCCAAAATCTCCTCAGTAACTACATCTTTTACTTGGGTTATTGAGACCACTGAGGTGCCCTCATCCAGGTTAACTAGGCGAACTCCTAGAGTATCTCGACTGGTCTCCCGGATCTCTTCAACTGCGGTCCGGATAACGACCCCGCCAGATGTAATTGCGAGAATTTCATCACTTGGGGAGACGATCATCGCGCCCACCAAGGTCCCGCGTGAGTTCTCATCGATCTTCGCCGCTTTAACGCCGAGGCCACCACGTGCCTGCTCGCGATACTCATCGAGAGGTGTGCGCTTGGCATAGCCACCATCTGTCGCGGTAAGCACATATTGATCCGGGGAAGATCCGGAGATTGAAGCCATGGTCAGAAGTTGGTCATCATTGCGGAACTTCATTCCGATAACACCTGAGGTAGAACGACCCATTGAACGGATTGCTTCTTCTTTTGCAGCAAAGCGCAGAGACATTCCATGTTTACTTACAAGAAGAATCTCATCGTCGTTTGTAATGAGCGCAGCTGAAACTACTTCATCTTCTGGCTTGAGGTTGATCGCAATCAATCCACCGGCGCGAGGAGAGTCGTACTCAGTTAATGGTGATTTCTTAACCATTCCCGTCTTGGT
>CANCUC010000010.1 GCA_947381255.1 Actinomycetota bacterium | reverse complement strand
TCAGTTGCAGCTACTACAAGAATCGCGCCGTCCATCTGGGCAGCTCCGGTGATCATGTTCTTGATGTAGTCGGCGTGGCCTGGGCAGTCAACGTGTGCGTAGTGACGCTTCTCGGTCTGGTACTCGATGTGTGCGATCGAGATTGTGATACCGCGTTGACGCTCTTCAGGTGCCTTATCGATCTGATCGAAAGGTGTGAATGGGTTTACATCTGGGTACTTATCGTGCAACACCTTTGAGATAGCAGCGGTAAGAGTGGTCTTACCGTGATCGATGTGCCCGATGGTGCCGATGTTTACGTGCGGCTTATTCCGCTCGAACTTGGCTTTTGCCACTTTTATCCTCCTGTTTTTCTTTGCTGGCCCCTGTTAGAACCAACATTTTTTGGGTTGGTTTTACTTACTCGCCGCGAACTTTCGCGATGATTTCCTTAGCGACCGCAGCTGGAACTTCTGCATACGAGTCAAATTGCATGCTGTAGCTTGCGCGACCTTGTGTACGTGAACGGAGATCTCCGACATAGCCGAACATCTCTGACAACGGAACAACGGCCTTAACTACGCGAGCGCCTGAACGCTCATCCATGGATTGGATCTGTCCGCGACGTGAGTTCAAATCGCCGATTACATCGCCCATGAAATCTTCTGGAGTTACAACTTCAACGCTCATGACTGGCTCAAGGAGAACTGGGCCAGCGAGCTTTGCAGCCTCGCGGAATCCTGCGATACCTGCAATTTTGAAGGCGAGTTCAGATGAGTCAACATCGTGGTACGCGCCATCGGTGAGTGTTACTTGAACATCAACAAGTGGGTATCCAGCGAGTGGACCAGCTTGCATCGCCTCTTGGCAACCAGCATCAACTGATGGGATGTATTCACGAGGGATACGACCACCGGTGATCTTGTTAACGAACTCGTAATGCTTTTCAGTGCCTGGCTCGAGTGGAGCAAGGGCGATCTGAATCTTTGCGAACTGACCAGAACCACCAGATTGCTTCTTGTGGGTGTAGTCGTGGCGTGGAACGCCCTTCTTGAGTGTTTCGCGGTAAGCAACTTGTGGCTTACCAACGTTTGCCTCAACCTTGAACTCGCGACGCATACGGTCAACAAGGATCTCAAGGTGAAGCTCACCCATACCAGAGATGATTGTCTGGCCGGTCTCTTCATCTGACTCAACGTGGAAGGTTGGATCTTCTTCAGCCAAACGCTGAATAGCGATACCGAGCTTCTCTTGGTCAGCCTTGGTCTTTGGCTCAATAGCAACCGAGATAACTGGATCTGGGAAGTCCATTGATTCAAGAATAATTGGCTTATCTGGATCGCAGAGAGTGTTACCTGTTGTGGTGTCCTTAAGACCCATAACAGCGATGATCATTCCTGCGCCAGCTGAATCTTTCTCTTCACGCTTGTTTGCGTGCATCTGGTAAATCTTGCCGATACGTTCTTTCTTACCGGTTGTTGCATTGAGAATTGATGAACCGGTCTCAAGGCGACCTGAGTAGATACGAACGAAGGTCAACTTACCTAGGTGAGGATCTGTCATGATCTTGAATGCGAGAGCTGAGAAAGGCTCTGATTCAGATGGTTGACGAGAATCTTCTTCTTCGACGTTGTTGTACTTGTGACCAACAATCGCCTTAATATCGAGTGGGCTTGGGAGGTAACGGTTAACCGCATCAAGCATTGGTTGAACACCCTTGTTCTTGAAGGCAGAGCCTGTAAGAACTGGAGTCAACTTGTCAGCAATGGTTGCGCGACGAATTGCAGCGATGATTTCATCTTCTGAAATATCGACACCCTCGAGGTACTTCTCCATGACTTCATCATCTGCATCAGCAAGAGTTTCGACCATGTCGTGACGAGCTTGCTTTGCCTTTTCGACCAAGTCAGCTGGAATCTCTTCGACTGTGTAATCCTCGCCCTTTTGGGTCTCGCCGTGCCAGGTAAGTGCCTTCATTGAGATGAGGTCAACAACACCAATAAATCCGCCTTCGATTCCGATTGGAATCTGAAGTACGAGTGCGATCGCGTTCAAACGTGAACCGATCATCTCGACGCAGCGCTCGAATGATGCACCGGTACGGTCAAGCTTGTTAATGAAACAGATACGAGGAACGTTGTAGCGGTCAGCTTGACGCCAAACAGTCTCTGATTGTGGCTCTACACCAGCAACACCATCGAATACGCAGACAGCGCCATCGAGTACGCGCAATGAGCGCTCTACCTCTACGGTGAAGTCAACGTGTCCAGGTGTATCAATAATGTTGATCAAGTTGCCCTTCCACATACATGTGGTTGCAGCAGATGTGATCGTGATACCGCGCTCTTGCTCTTGCTCCATCCAGTCCATGGTGGCGCCGCCATCGTGAACTTCACCGATCTTGTAGTTGATACCGGTGTAGAAAAGGATGCGCTCAGTAGTCGTGGTTTTACCCGCGTCGATGTGCGCCATGATTCCAATGTTGCGAACCTTGGCGAGGTCGATTGCTGTCTCTACGGCCACTTAGTTGATCCCCTTAATTCCTATTTGAATTCTCTTGTCTTAAATAACTTCTGCGATTACCAGCGGTAATGTGCGAAAGCCTTGTTAGCTTCAGCCATCTTGTGAGTGTCTTCGCGACGCTTAACAGCTGCGCCAAGACCATTGCTTGCATCGATGAGTTCGTTAGTTAGACGCTCAGCCATTGACTTCTCACGACGTGAGCGTGAGTAATCAACTAACCAGCGAAGACCAAGTGTTGATGAACGTGCAGCTTTAACTTCAACTGGAACCTGGTAGGTAGCTCCACCAACGCGGCGTGAGCGAACTTCTACTGCAGGCTTGATGTTGTCGAGAGCGCGCTTCAAAGTGATAAGTGGATCAACACCATTTGTCTTTGCGCGTGCACCTTCGAGTGCTGCATAAACAATGCTTTCAGCAGTTGAGCGCTTGCCATCGAGCAATACGCGGTTGATCAACTGTGTGACAACTGGAGAGTCATACACAGGATCTGGAACTACTGCGTTCTTAGTGACGGGACCTTTACGTGGCATTAGGAGGCCTTCTTCTCTCTCTTGGCACCGTAACGGCTACGAGCCTGCTTACGGTTCTTTACACCTTGGGTATCAAGTGATCCGCGAATAATTTTGTAACGAACACCTGGAAGATCTTTTACACGACCACCACGAACGAGAACGATTGAGTGCTCCTGCAAGTTATGTCCTTCACCAGGAATGTATGCAGTTACTTCCATGCCACTTGTCAGACGAACACGTGCAACCTTACGGAGCGCAGAGTTAGGCTTCTTAGGGGTTGTTGTGTAAACGCGAGTACAGACACCACGACGTTGCGGGCTTCCCTTAAGTGCGGGAGTGCTTGTCTTTGATGACTTCTCAGCGCGACCCTTGCGGACCAGCTGTTGAATTGTTGGCACTTCGGTCTCCAGTTCGTAATTAATTAATTACTTCTTTTTTATTCTGTGATCCTTCAATTTCACGCTCTACTCTCCGACCCACGCGGTCGGGTGTGTTGCCCAACTTCGTGCGATTGCTTTGCAAAAATTGCGCAGCGGAGGTAGCTCGATTCTTCAAAAGAGCAGAGGAGAAAGGTATCTTGCGCGGGGCCATAAGGTCAAAACGGGACCCCTTATAGACCTGCTCTCACCCCAGTGATTGGCGACACGCCGAACCCCCTTTTTGCAAGATTACGCGTAGGCTGGTCGCGTGACTTCGCTACTTGAGAGCTCCCCCGAGGTTCAAAAGCCACGCCTGCGCGGGCTAATCCACCTCATAATGAGCCCGGTTTCACTCGTCGCTGGCCTGATTTTGGTCACTTTGGCCGATAAATTGCAGGGGCGCATCGCCTTGGGCATCTTTACCCTCGCCGCTGTGACCCTTTTCACGGGCAGCGCCCTCTATCACCGGGTCGGATGGAAGCCCAAGACTAAAGAGGTCTGGCGCCGCATCGACCATGCCAACATCACCATTCTGATCGCCGGCACCTATACCCCTTTTGCCATATTCCTTCTTAATAAGGGCCAAGCCATAGTTCTCCTCTCGATTGTCTGGGGCGGAGCGATCGCTACCTCCCTGATGCGAGTGCTCTGGCTCAATGCTCCGCGCTGGCTTTATGTGCCTCTTTATATCCTCTTGGGTTGGGCTGCAGTCTTCTTCCTTCCATCCTTTTGGAGAAATGGTGGAGTAGCCGTCTTTCTCCTAATTGCACTCGGGGGACTTTGCTATTCATTCGGTGGATTGATTTACGGAATTAAGAAACCAAACTTTTCAAGAAAGTGGTTTGGCTTTCACGAACTATTTCACGCACTTACTGCTGCAGCGTTCACTCTTCAATTTATAGCCGCAGGAATTGTGGTTTACACGCACCACTAATATAGAAAGCACGGTTTATGACGTCTCCCAAAAGTAATTTAGATGCTGCCTCTGTTTCACAATTTTTAGCTTCAAGGAGAACCACCAGAGATTTCATTAAAGATAGACCTGTCCCCCAAGAGATTCTTGATCAGATTCTTACAGATGCGCTCACCGCACCAAGTTGGTCGAATACACGTCCATTTAAAATTGCAGTCGCCTCCGGTGATGTGCGTGATCGCATCAGTACTGAATTTCTAAGTCGTTGGGATGCGCTGGCAAAGGGTCGCAACGGAAATTGGTTAGCAAAGTTAAAGCTCGTCACCTCTCGATATGGTCTACCAACAAGCAATCGCATGAGCGCAAAACCTTATGTTGCAGAGCTAAAACCACGCGCACATAGAGTTGGCGCAGAGCTCTACGGCATGCTTGGAGTCGCTCGTGGAAGTCGTGAAGAGCGCGACGCACAATGGGCTAAGAACTATGAATTCTTTGGTGCACCTGTTGAATTATTCATCTTTATTCATAAGAGCTTGGGTATTTGGTCAGCATCTGATGCCGGTCTCATGATTGAGAACTTGATGCTCTCTGCACACGCACATGGTCTGGGTACCTGCGCGCAGGGTGCGGTCGTCATTTGGGATGATGTAGTCCGCAAGGAGTTTGATGTATCAGATGACTATCGCCTGCTCACTGGGTTAGCTGTCGGTTATCCGACTGATGCTCCAGTTAATTCATTTGGTGCACACCGAATTGGTTTTGAAGAGATCGCTTTAAAACTCAAGTAGTTTAAAAACTAAAGAAGCCCCGCACATTAAGTGCGGGGCTTCTTTAGTTACTTTGAATTTATCGAACTTCGATGTCATCCAAACGAATTGCTTCTCCTGAGCCTTGTGCCTCAAATGGAGTGAAGTCATATTCATCGTAGGCGGCGTAGACAGCTGCTTTTGCTTCCTCTGTTGGCTCAACACGCACGTTGCGATAACGAGCAAGTCCAGTACCAGCAGGGATGAGCTTTCCGATGATGACGTTCTCCTTGAGACCGAGCAATGGATCGCTCTTCTCAGATAGCGCTGCATCTGTAAGAACCTTTGTGGTCTCTTGGAAGGAAGCCGCTGACAACCATGACTCGGTTGCAAGAGATGCCTTCGTGATACCCATAAGTTCTGGACGACCTGAAGCTGCCTTGCCACCAGTTGTGACAACGCGGCGGTTCTCATTCTCAAAGCGACCGCGCTCGACGAGCTCACCTGGAAGAAGATCGGTGTCACCTGGTTCAAGCACTGTAATGCGCTTAAGCATCTGACGAACGATGATCTCGATGTGCTTATCGTGAATCGATACACCCTGTGAACGGTAAACCTCTTGAATTTCATTCACGAGGTGAACCTGAGTTTGACGAGGTCCAAGGATACGAAGAACTTGCTTTGGATCAATCGCACCAACAACGAGTTGTTGTCCGACTCCAACGCGAGCTCCATCTTCAACCTTGAGCTTCTGACGACGTGTGATTGGGTATGCAACAGGTTCGCCACCATCTTCTGGTGTAACGATGATCTTCTTGCCCTTTGCATCCTCTAGGAAGCTAACAACACCGGCGGTCTCTGCGATTGGCGCAACACCTTTAGGGGTACGTGCTTCGAAGAGCTCGACGATACGTGGAAGACCGTGCGTGATGTCATCTCCAGCCACACCACCGGTGTGGAAGGTACGCATTGTGAGCTGAGTTCCAGGCTCACCAATTGATTGCGCTGCGATGATTCCAACTGCTTCGCCGACATCAACGATCTTGCCTGATGCCATTGAGCGGCCGTAACACATTGCACATTGGCCGACCTTTGAATCACATGTAAGAACTGAGCGGACCTTCACATCTGCAACACCGGCTGCGACAAGAATGTTGATGTTCTTATCACCGAGATCGGTACCTGCAGGAAGGATGGTCTTGCCGCCAACAACAACATCGTCAGCCAAGTTACGGCCGAACATTGCTGTCTCAACATGCTCATCGCGAATGAGTTCGCCTTGAGCATTTGTTGCAGCGATCTTAAGTGTGAGACCACGGTCAGTTCCGCAATCCTCTTCACGGATGATGACATCCTGAGCAACGTCGCAGAGACGACGGGTCAAGTAACCCGAGTCAGCGGTACGAAGCGCGGTATCAGCAAGACCCTTACGGGCACCGTGTGTAGAGATGAAGTACTCAAGTACTGACAAGCCTTCACGGAAGTTTGACTTAATTGGACGCGGGATAATTTCACCCTTTGGGTTAGCTACCAGTCCACGCATACCTGCGATCTGACGAATCTGCATCATGTTTCCACGAGCACCAGAGAAGACCATCATCCAGACAGGGTTTGTCTTAGGGAAGTTGGCTTCCATAGCGGCAGCAACATCTCCTGTTGCCTTTGTCCAGATCTCGATCAGCTCTTGGCGACGCTCATCATCGGTGATCAATCCCTTTTCGTACTGGGCTTGAACCTTCTCAGCATCAATTTCAGATGCGGCGAGGATCTTTGCCTTGTCCTTGGCAGGGGTAACAACATCTTCGATACCGATTGTTACACCGGCGCGAGTTGCCCAATAGAAACCAAGTGACTTCAGTGCATCAAGAGTTTGTGCAACGGTGACCTTTGGATATCCCTCAGCCAAGTTATCAACGATCAAACCAAGTAGCTTCTTGGTGACGTCGTAATCGACGAATGGGAAATCTGTTGGAAGAACTTCATTGAAGATCACGCGACCGAGAGTTGTTTCCTTGACGATTGACTCGCCATTTTCCTCGGTACGAATCTTGATCTTGGCTTGAAGTGAGACGCTGCCTTGATCGAAGGCCATAAGACCTTCAGAGAGGCTTGAGAATGCGCGACCTTCTCCAACTTGGTTCTCACGAAGTGAGGTCAAGAAGTAGAGACCAAGCACCATATCCTGGGTAGGAGATGTGATTGGGCGGCCTGATGCAGGAGACAAGATGTTGTTGCTCGAGAGCATAAGAACGCGAGCTTCAGCTTGTGCCTCTGCAGACAATGGAAGGTGAACAGCCATCTGGTCACCATCGAAGTCGGCGTTGAACGCGGTACAAACCAATGGGTGAATCTGAATTGCCTTACCTTCGACCAATTGTGGTTCGAATGCTTGGATACCCAGACGGTGCAAGGTAGGTGCGCGGTTCAAGAGAACTGGATGCTCAGCAATTACTTCCTCAAGAACATCCCACACGACAGGACGAGCACGCTCGACCATGCGCTTTGCAGATTTGATGTTCTGAGCGTGATTGAGATCAACCAGACGCTTCATTACAAATGGCTTGAAGAGCTCAAGAGCCATCTGCTTTGGCAGACCGCACTGGTGCAACTTCAGTTGTGGACCAACAACGATTACAGAACGTCCTGAGTAGTCAACGCGCTTTCCGAGCAGGTTCTGACGGAAACGACCTTGCTTACCCTTCAACATATCTGAGAGCGACTTCAGTGGACGGTTTCCTGGGCCAGTTACTGGACGACCACGACGACCGTTATCGAAGAGTGCATCTACTGCTTCTTGCAGCATGCGCTTCTCGTTGTTGACGATAATTTCTGGGGCACCGAGATCAGCAAGACGCTTCAAACGGTTGTTACGGTTGATAACGCGACGGTAGAGATCGTTGAGATCTGATGTCGCAAAGCGACCACCATCGAGTTGAACCATCGGGCGAAGATCAGGTGGGATAACTGGTACGCAATCCAAGACCATTGAAGCAGGCTTGTTACGAGTGTTAAGAAATGAAGAGACAACCTTCAAACGCTTGATCGCACGAGTCTTCTTCTGACCCTTACCGGTCTGTGAAAGCTCAGTGAGCTTTACATACTCAGCCTGGAGATCGAAGGTTTCAAGACGAGCCTTAATTGCAGCTGCGCCCATATCGCCCTTGAAGTAGACGCCATAACGGTCGCGCATCTCACGGTACAAACCTTCATCGCCCTCGAGATCTTGAACCTTGAGGTTCTTGAAACGTGACCAGACCTCATCGAGACGATCGAGTTCGCGTTGCGCGCGATCGCGAATTGCCTTGAGCTCACGCTCTGCAGATTCACGAACCTTGCGCTTGATATCAGCCTTTTCGCCAGCAGCTTCGAGTTCTGCGAGATCGCCTTCGAGCTTCTTCTGACGAGAGTCAAGATCATTGTCGCGACGAGTTTCGATCTTCTTGATATCTGAGGAGAGACGCTTCTCAAGTGCTGGAAGATCTTCGGCGCGAGCCTCAGTATCAACCTCAGTGATCATGTAAGCAGCGAAGTAGATGACCTTCTCAAGATCCTTTGGAGCTAGATCGAGGAGGTAACCCAGACGGCTTGGAACACCCTTGAAGTACCAGATATGTGTAACAGGAGCAGCAAGCTCGATGTGACCCATGCGCTCACGGCGAACCTTGGCGCGAGTAACTTCTACTCCGCAACGCTCACAGATGATGCCCTTGAATCGAACGCGCTTGTACTTACCGCAATAACATTCCCAGTCACGAGTAGGTCCGAAGATCTTCTCATCGAAGAGTCCGTCTTTCTCTGGCTTGAGTGTGCGGTAGTTAATGGTTTCAGGCTTCTTAACCTCACCAAAAGACCATTCACGAATATTGTCCGTTGAAGCTAGACCAATACGCAGTTCATCGAAGAAATTAACATCTAACATAGTTGTTTATCCTCACACTTCTTCTACGCTGCTTGGCTCAACTCGTGACAAGTTGATACCTAGCTCTTCGGCGGCACGGAATACTTCTTCATCGGTATCGCGCATTTCAATTGCGATACCTTGATTGTTGAGAACTTCAACATTGAGGCAGAGAGATTGCATTTCCTTAACAAGCACCTTGAATGACTCAGGGATACCAGGCTCAGGAATGTTCTCGCCCTTAACGATTGCTTCATAAACCTTGACGCGACCGAGCACGTCATCAGATTTAATGGTCAACAACTCTTGCAAGGTGTAAGCAGCTCCATATGCTTCAAGAGCCCAAACTTCCATCTCACCAAAGCGCTGTCCGCCGAACTGAGCCTTACCACCCAAAGGTTGTTGGGTAATCATTGAGTAAGGACCTGTTGAACGTGCGTGAATCTTGTCATCAACCAAGTGGTGGAGCTTCAAGATGTACATGTAACCAACTGTGATTGGTTGCTTGTAAGGCTCACCGGTACGGCCATCAAACAAGATCGCCTTTCCGTTACCGCCTACAAGGCGCATTCCATCTTTATTTGGATTGGTGGAACCGAGAAGACCAATGAGCTCTTCTTCCTTCGCACCATCGAATACTGGAGTTGCGACCTTTGATCCTGGAGCAACATCTGCGAAGCCATGTGCGCGAAGATCTTTCTGCCAATCCTCATCGCCTTCTAACTTCCAACCAGATTTTGCAGCCCAACCAAGGTGAACTTCTAGAACCTGACCGACGTTCATACGACCTGGAACACCAAGTGGGTTCAAGATGACATCGACTGGAGTTCCATCTTCAAGGAATGGCATATCTTCTTGAGGCAAGATCTTTGAGATAACACCCTTGTTACCGTGGCGACCAGCAAGCTTGTCACCATCTTGAATCTTGCGCTTCTGAGCAACGTAGACACGAACAACTTGGTTTACACCAGCTGGAAGTTCGTAATCTTCTGAATCAGCGATTGATACGCCGATGACCTTGCCAGATTCACCGTGTGGAACCTTAAGTGAGGTATCGCGAACTTCGCGAGCCTTCTCACCGAAGATGGCACGGAGCAGACGCTCTTCAGGTGTGAGTTCGGTTTCTCCCTTAGGAGTTACCTTTCCAACCAAGATATCGCCTGGAACTACATCGGCACCTACGCGAATGATTCCGCGATCATCGAGATCTGCGAGAACTTCTTCTGAAACGTTAGGAATGTCGCGAGTGATCTCCTCGGGTCCAAGCTTGGTATCGCGCGCATCGACTTCGTATTCTTCAATGTGAATCGAGGTGAGTACATCGTCTTGAACCAAACGCTGAGACAAGATGATCGCATCTTCGTAGTTGTGACCTTCCCATGACATAAATGCCACGAGGAGGTTCTTACCAAGAGCCATCTCACCCTTTTCGGTGCTTGGGCCATCTGCAATAACTTGACCTGGATCAACGCGATCGCCTTGTGAAACAACGACCTTCTGATTGCGGCTTGTTCCCTGGTTTGAACGGACAAACTTCTCAACGAAGTAGTGCTCAGTTGTTCCATCATCGTTCATCACGGTGACTTCATCTGACTGTACTTCGGTGACAACGCCACCCTTACGAGCAAGAGTTACATCGCCAGCATCAACAGCTGCACGGAACTCCATGCCGGTACCAACGAATGGTGACTCAGCGCGAAGTAGTGGAACTGCCTGACGCATCATGTTAGATCCCATGAGCGCACGGTTAGCATCATCGTGCTCTAGGAATGGAATCATTGCTGTTGCAACAGAAACCATCTGACGTGGTGATACATCCATGTAATCAACTTCATCGGCCAAGATGTATTCAACTTCTCCACCGCGACGACGTACGAGTACGCGCTCCTCGGCGAAATGTGAATCAGAGGTCAATGGAGCGTTTGCCTGAGCAATGATGTGTTCATCTTCTTCATCAGCTGTCAGGTAATCGATCTGATCGGTGACCTTGCCCTTTGTTACCTTGCGATAAGGGGTCTCGATAAATCCAAATGGAGTTACGCGAGCATAGGTAGCGAGAGATCCGATAAGTCCAATGTTTGGACCTTCAGGAGTTTCGATTGGGCACATACGGCCGTAGTGCGATGGGTGCACGTCACGGACTTCGAAGCCAGCGCGCTCACGAGATAGACCGCCGGGTCCAAGCGCTGAAAGACGACGCTTGTGGGTCATACCTGAAAGTGGGTTGGTCTGATCCATAAACTGTGACAATTGGGAAGTTCCGAAGAACTCCTTAATTGATGCAACTACTGGACGGATATTGATAAGAGTTTGAGGAGTGATCGCTTCAACATCTTGTGTTGTCATGCGCTCACGCACCACGCGCTCCATACGAGAAAGACCGGTGCGAACTTGATTCTGAATCAATTCACCAACGGTACGAAGGCGACGGTTACCAAAGTGATCGATATCGTCAGTCTCGACGCGAACTTCCTTCTGGTATTCCATAAGCGCTTCGCCCTTGTGAAGTGAGACGAGGTACTTGATGGTTGCAATGATGTCTTCGATGTTGAGCAAGCCCTTTGAGAGTTCGAGCTCAAGACCCAACTTCTTATTAACCTTAAAGCGACCAACCTTTGCAAGGTCATAACGCTTTGGATTGAAGTAAAGGTTTTCGATGAGGTTCTGTGCAGCTTCCTTCGTTGGTGGCTCACCTGGACGAAGCTTGCGATAGATATCAAGCAGCGCTTCATCTTGAGTCTTAACGTTATCTTTTTCGAGAGTTAAACGAATTGATTCGAACTCACCGAACTGTTCAAGGATCTGCTCTTCTGTCCAGCCAAGTGCCTTCAAGAAGATTGTTACAGATTGCTTACGCTTACGATCGATGCGAACACCGACCATATCCTTCTTATCTACTTCGAATTCCAACCAAGCACCACGGCTTGGAATGATCTTCGCAGTCAAAATATCTTTATCTGATGCCTTCTCGATGGTGCGTTCAAAATAAACACCAGGAGAACGAACGATCTGTGAAACAACTACGCGCTCTGTTCCGTTGATAACGAAAGTTCCGCGTGGAGTCATCAATGGGAAGTCGCCCATGAAGACTGTCTGAGACTTAATTTCACCGGTCTCATTGTTTGTGAATTCAGCGGTCACAAAGAGTGGAGCGCTGTAAGTCATGTCACGGTCTTTGCACTCTGCGATTGTGTACTTCGCAGGTTCAAAGCGGTGATCACGGAAAGACAAACTCATCTTTCCTTGGAAATCTTCAATTGGTGAGATCTCTTCAAAAATTTCTTCGAGACCAGATTGGGTTGGGACTTCGCCTCGACCGCTCTTTGCAGCCTCTTGCAAACGTCCACGCCACAAGTCGTTACCAAGTAACCAGTCAACGCTATCCAGTTGCAGCGAAAGTAGGTTAGGTACTTCAAGGGGTTCGCGGATCTTTGCGAATGAGACACGTGCGGGGGCAAACGATTTCGACTTCGCGGCCAATGTTCCTCCAGATGCGTGGGACTTGCGTGCAGGTCTATCGAGGGGTCGCGGCCGCTATATGCCTAACCTCTAGATTGTGAAAATTTGCGAACGCTCAGAGTACCCAACCCCTCCCATCCCTGTCCAATCCATGCTATAAGCGGGTAAATGACCCCAGAAACGAAAA